>NZ_JBMFKV010000307.1:0-1868 GCF_049971835.1 Pyrobaculum sp. | reverse complement strand
CCAGAAAGCAGTTTGGCAAAGTTGGATAGTAAAAACATAGGCACTTCCAGTGTCTACAAGCCTCGTAAAAGATGTCGCCACTAGGGGGCCGTGTACTGGTCAGGGCGGGTGTTGTGCTACATACTCATTTGATTAGAGTTGCCGCTATTTGACGATGTGCCACACATACTTGTTGAGCTAGAGTAATGGGGATCACTCTCTTGGCGAAGCTTTTTAGGCTCTAAGCGTGGGTAAAGTTCCGCGTCTGTTATAAATCCCCCGACATCTGTGTATATTGACGCGGAGAAGCCGGGATATCTAGGTGAGAGAGCTCCGCAGGTTGTAGCTGTAGCTGAAAAGACGCTGGAGAAACCTGATAGAGGCCTAGTTTGTGAGTTACTCCAAGTCTCTAGAGAGGCGGTACATGTTTTACCAGAGGCGGGGCCAGAGGCAATTGTGGGACTCGCCATAGTTGAGGCGGCGTTGCGTCTACTGGATCGCAGAGGCTTTACCCAAATAACGAGAGGGCTAGAGAGGGCTGGTGTGGTGGAAGTAGATCTAGCAGAATACCGCAGATGGAAAGAGAAGAGGGAAGATTTGGAAAAGAAAATTGAGGCAGTCCTAGACTTAATTAAAGCGGAGGCCCCCAGATATGGGTTGCGGCAGAGTAGCTTTGAAATACGGGTGAAGGATCAATTAGCTACCGCGACGAGACTTGAAGATTTAAAAAGAAGAGAGCTGAGAGAGGCGACGGTAGCCGACAGGGTAATAGCGTTCATAACTGGATTTGTATACAACTCGGCTTGGACACGTGTAGTTCTAAAAGCATTGTTAAGAGAGGATGCCCATAGGGTATTTGAGCTGGCGCCCGGCGTCTGTGGAAACTTGTTTGGCGTATCTCCTCCCTTTTTCAAAAGCAGTGGCAAAGTAATAATTGCGTTACTAGAAGACTACGCAGAGAGAGGCTTTCTTAAGATCACCATAGAAAAAGTGGGAGATAGATACAAAATCGTGGTACACAAGGAGGGGGAGAACTTGGCGGCCGAGGTATCAGTACTGAAATCAGATAGATATGGAGAATTCGCCATTGCGAGGCTCAGAGGCCCGGCGGTAAAGGCCCTCGCTATAGAGGAACACTTATCTGAGACAGAGGGCGAGGCGTTGAGGAAATACTTCAGAGGCCTGGGAGGCTGGCTAGCCTCAGATATATCGTTTAGTAAAGTCGTCAACAGGCCAAGAGTAGATACCACATCTTATACGCAGAAGGAAATCTTCCGCGCCATGGGCTTCACAATGTGGACGAGGGATGTAGGCAACATAACGAAGTACGGCGTCAAGCCGTACTACAGCGGTGATGCAGTTAAGGACTCACCAATTTGGACCTACCTCCAATACTTAGAAAAGAGAATCAAGGACTTCAGGGAAAGCGGTTTACCAAACGCAAAAGCCGCCAGATCTTTAGCTCTGGAAAAAATCTATGTCTATAAACAAAGCCTTAAGCCAGCACAGTATAGGCAAATGAGACACCACTTGGCGAGACTAGAATACGCCATTCATCAGATAACCAACGGCGTAGTTGCTGGAGAAGCCGATAGAGAGAAAACAGCGCTGTGCATACACAGCTACTCTAAACATAGACTAACATTACCCATGTTGGAGATGGATCTCAAGAAACACTGGGCCTACGCCCGCCACATCTACCCCCTGCTTGACACAGTCGACATGAGCCCTCCGGAATACGCCTACTTTCTCCTTAACAACATACTAGGCGATGGATATGTCCGGAAATACGACGTCACAATCGTCGCGGGAGATTTCAAAGGAGTAAAAAATAACCTCCCCCTTAATATATACCACAAGGCAGCTCTTTACATCATCTCTTTAGCAAC
>NZ_JBMFKV010000306.1:0-1871 GCF_049971835.1 Pyrobaculum sp. | reverse complement strand
GCCGCTGTTAATCGTCCTTCTCGCAGTAATAGCCAGCGCCCAGTTCATATATCTCGCCGAAGTCTACGATTGGAACAATGGACATCTGGCATGCGGCACCGTGTTTCTTTTTGACTCACAGGGCAAGGTTGTAGGTACTGTAAAAGTTGTAAATGGCAAACTAGAGAAGCCGATAAACGCCACGGGGGTGGCCGTGATAAAAATTGCCTGGGGGTGGGTCAGCGACCCAGCCACGGCAACATGGATATACGACTCGAGCAACCCCCACGACGTAATGGAACTAGGCAACGCCCTGTCGAATTGGCGGGTTACAACGTACGTTTATCCCGTGACGGTTTCTGTAAAAGACGGCAGTGGGGGACCAGCAGGCGGCTACACTGTTGTGGTCGCGGGCTTGGGCTTCTACTCGGTGTCGCGCAGTGGGGCAGACGGCGGCGCCCAGGTTGAAGACTCGGTGTGTGGAGGGGAGATATCACAGGTGCCGCCTGGCAACTACACATACTACGTGTACGATCCGTCTGGCGCATTGGTGGCGAGCGGGAGGTTTGCCGTAGCGCGGGGAGCCTCAGTTGGCAGGTACGACATTACTGTTACGGTTGGCGAGCCGCGGCGCGGCGTGGGGGGTGTCGTGGTGTCGGGTGTGAGGTTTCCGGGCGGCGGCGTGGGTGATCTGGCTGTGCCTGTGGAGGTGGTGGGGGATAGGTTGGTGCCCCTCGGGGAGTTGCCGCCGAGGTTTGGGAGCGTGGCGGTTTATCTGAGGTCTATCCCCGTTGGTAATTTCTCTCTTCCGGCTAGGGGTGGGGGCGTCTTGGTGTACAACGGATCGCGTATGCCGGGTAGCCTCGCCGAGCTGGGCTTGTATGTAAATGTGACTGTGAGGGCTGTGGATAGGGGCGGGGACCTGCTGAGGGGCTCGGTGGTTCAGGTGAGGTACGGCGGCTATCTGCTGGCCAATGGGACTGACGAGGTGAGGGTGGCTCTGCCTCGTTCAGATCTCATCGAGGGGCCCTACACCGCGACGGTGGCCTCGCCTGCTGTGCTACCCAGTGGCAGGTTTTTTACCGCTGTGAGGGAGTTTTCCGTCGGGCGGGAGACGTCTGTGGTGAATGTGCAGATCCCCGCCGTACGCACCGTGGTGAGGGTTGTGGATGGATTTGGCAAGCCGCGTCGTGAGTGGCGTGTTGAGATTGTCAACGTCACCTCTGGCTGGGGGGAGGTCAGGGCGTTGCTCGTCGAAGGTGAGAGGTACGTCGCCAGGGCGGCCGGCCTCGGCTTCACCAACACGACTGTATTTACCCCTGGGTCTGAGGTGTCTGTGGTGATCCCCACGGCCCTAGTCGAGGCGTATGTAGTGGACGGCTTTGGGAGGGTGAGGGAGGACTGGCCCGTAGAGATCGTAGGCGTGGCCTCGGGGCGGGGGAGGGCGGGGCCTGTGGAGGTCATTGCTGGGGAGTACACGGCCAGATCCGAGGCGCTTGGCAGGTCGTTTCTAAACAAGTCGGTGGTAGAGAGGGGGCAGAGGGCTACGTTGGCCGTGCGCATCCCCACCGCCAAGATAAAGGTCGCCGTGTTGGAGGAGGACGGCAAACCGCCGGCGAAGGTTTATCTAGAGGTGCTCGGGCCTGTCGCTATAAACACCACTCAGCCGGCTCTGGAGGCTGAGGTGCTGGCCGGCGAATACGTGGTGAAGGCGGCGGCCGATGGTAGAAACGTCACGGAGATAGTTGTTTTAAAGCCGGGCGAGGTTAGGGAGGTGGTGCTGAGGCCGCCGCCTCCGCCGAAGCCGCGGTTCCCGTGGGAGGTGGTGGTAGCGCTTGCGGTAGCCGCAGTGGGGGTCGCCGCCGCTGTGGTTTACGCAAGGCGCCGCCCGC
>NZ_JBMFKV010000305.1:0-1888 GCF_049971835.1 Pyrobaculum sp. | reverse complement strand
CGCTGACTGCGAGAATCCATATTAACTTTAACTACTTTTCGATTTCTAACCATGTACTAAAGAATTTGGTTTTATATAAGTTTTGTCCATATCGGTTTCAACTATCCTTTGATTTCTAGGCCCCCCGCCCTAGCTGTCGCCTAGGAAACTGCTGTTTCAAACACTTTTGATTACTGGGTAGCCGAGACGGCTCTTGGAGTATCTATTGGGCTACATACCGCCTAGGGGCTGGGAGGTACATTCCGCCTTTCTACACATGCCAGATCTCTCCTACCGTAGGCACGGGATAAAGACTGGCTTTATTTCGAGAAATAATTGTAGGAGACCTCCATTATGGCGAAATGTAGCACAGCCACAGAGCTGGTGACGGCTGTCCGGGCTCCCCGGGGCCGCGTGACAAGCTGTAGACTTGGCTTCCCAGCGCGGCGAAGCTCATGCCCACGGGGTGTTGGGCTGTTAGGGTGGCCTACCTCTGGCTGGGGTTGGCGCATTAAGGACGGCGTGGAAGGCGACGCTCTTGTGGATGACATACCTAGCCCTATTGAGGTGGCTCCACCTCAGCACAGTGGCAGTAGCATATGGGAACGCAGTTAGGGGTTCGGATACACCACCGGTAAGTGTACACCTTTTTGCACAACCAGAGGCGTGCCAATCCACCCTCACCGGCTACATCTGTGCAGAAGCGCACGTGGGAACCCACGGAGAAGCGGCGTCAGGCTTAGTTTTTAAAGACGGCGTTGGTCAACATCTGTGTCTGTGGATTTGAAGACGCTTGAGGAGGTGGTGGAGAGGGCTGTCAAGAGGGCCCTGGAGGAACGCCGAAGCTTTAAAGGCGTTGGCAGACTACACCAAGGCTGGCTTTGCCTAGCTGGATAAACGCGTGTCTACACTCGAAGATCATTTAGGCTCGCTTACAGAAGCTACGCTGTCCCGCTACGTGTGGGAAGATCTCAAAAAGGAGGCAAGCGCCAGAAGCGAGAGGGTGTTGGCCCGGCGCCTATCGCCATGGCTCCGAGTGTCCCCCTCGCGCCGATTGCTGCCGCGGGGGGCGACGCCTTGTACGCCGCCTTCTTGACTGCTAAGTACCTCTGCTCCCTCTCCAGTTGATTTCTGTTTGACAGCAGATTCGACACAAGGCCCGCAAACTTGCTCACGATAGCCCCTTCCCAGCCGCTATCCACGCGGAAATCAGCTCCTTGATCCCTGGCGGCAAAGACTCTAGCTGTTTCTTCGTGGCCTCCACCTCGAGCTTCTGCTCGTACTGCGCATGGACGTGGGATGTTGCTAGGATGTTGTCCACGACGGACCTGTCCGCCTTCACGAGCGTGCCGTTGCTTCTCAAGATGTGATATTCGCCATCTCTTTCTATGTACACGCGGCCCGTAGAGCTTCGCCTCCTTGAGGGCGTCAGAGTTTTTAACATCTATTTCTTTATATGATTCTTTATACCTCTAGCCTGTGGGGGTCTTGGCCTTGATCAACAGCTTATAGGAGTCCGGCAGTTGCGCCTTGCTCAGATCGACGGCCCTCACCTTATCGAGATCCCCCTCGATTTTGAGGGTAGGCGAGGTCAGAGTCGATTTATACGCCTTCCTCCACACGTCGAAGGCCTTGGCAAAGAGGTCCGCGGCCTTGAGCGCCTCTGGGCTCTTCTGGACGTCGATGCTGGCTTGCAGAGACTTGGCTACCTCCTCAGCCCTCTTCCTCCGGAAGTCGGCCGTCACGGCCATCTCCGCCGACTTGTTCTGCAGGTCTGCCCAGGTTCTCTCTCAATTCCGCATGTAGCGATCGGCCGATGAGAGACTTGTGCTCATTGGCGCAGGCATCGAAGAGGTGCGGCTCTCCCTTTCCTCTTCTCCAGCCAGGCGCTCCGGTTGGCTCCTGTACC
>NZ_JBMFKV010000304.1:0-1899 GCF_049971835.1 Pyrobaculum sp. | reverse complement strand
GATGTTCCTTTTCTTGTAGCGACTTGTTCCGGAAGTATAGAGATCTGCCCATCTCCGAGATTTATGTAATCTGTAGACAGCGCCACCTTGACCAGGTGGCCCAGTCTGCCGACTGCACCGAGCCGATCGCCAAGTCGGAGCGCTGCGCCCCGCTTCCCATGGTCTCGCCTAGGCGCGTCTACTACCCACGCTACTTTTTTGTAGATAGGGAGAAGGCGGGGCACCTCTTCGCGTTGATAAAAGCCATCTACAGAAGATACGCGGAGCATGAAGACCGCTGTTTTGAAAAAATGCGGAATAGGAGGGGCGAGGTGGACTGGTTCGCGGCGTATATCTGCACGGTGTCTAGACCCCAGGCGCTGGACTGGCGTAGGGTGGGGAGGGCGGGCCCCGCGGCTGATCTGCGTAGGGAGGTTTCAGACGCGCTGGAGGCTCTCGGCGGCGTCCTCTACAGAGCCGCGGAGGGTTTTGTATACAGCGACGCCGTTGTCCTCTTCCAGCCGCACAACATAATGGCTGTGAAAGAGCTGGCCGCCGCCTGGCTTCTGTTCGGCGGCGTCTACACGCCGTGGCCGCCCACCTACGTGGCCGTGGGGGAGAGCGCCTACAGATTTGCAAAAGCCCTCCTAAACCTATACAAGGCGTGGGAAAGCGGGGTGGAGGAGCTTAGGCGTCTAGGCCACGACTTAGACAGCCCAAAGGTTAGGCGCGTGCCTGAGATGTACAGCCACCTAGCAGAAAAGGCAGAGGGCATCTTCGACGACTTCGCCGCAGAGCTCCTAACAGCGCTCCAGCTCTGGGGACACCCCACCGTCGTCACTCTAGAGACAGGCATCGAGGAGTACAAGACACACGACATCTACTGGCGGAACATAAAGAAGTAGCCTTTATCCGCCAACTGAAAACTATCTACGTGCCGAGGACCCCGGGCCGCCTGTGTTGCCAGAGGCTGAGGGAGGCCGCCGTCAGGCTTCTAGAGAGGGGGCTCTCCGTAGAGGAGGTGGCCTCTCTCCTCGGCGTCTCGGAGAGGACCGTGAGGAGGTGGGCCTCGGGGAAGGCCGCGGCCGCCGTAGATAAAGCCGCGGTTGCTGTGGAGAAGTCTAAAGATGTGCAGAGGGCCGTGAGGAGAGCCGTCGAGAAGCTGGAGGCCTCCGCAGACGGCATACAGAAGGCCGGGGGAGGGGGAGCGGTTGACAAGAGTGAAGCCGCCGAGAGGCGAGAAACTCCACCCGTAGACAACGTGTGGGTGGCGATTCTGAGGAGGAGGCAGTTAGGCGCCGCCGGAGGCGCCGCGGACATAAACACCCAGTGTTGTCCACGCCTGAGGCATTTCCCGCCGGGTTTTGCCCACGTCTGAGACATAAACACCGAGTAATGTCCACAGCGTGGACATTCCCCGCCTTTATTGACCGCGGCGTGGACATTTCTCGTCGTGTTTTAACCTCGGCGTTGACATAAAACGGCGGGTTTTGTCCCCGCCGGGGACATTTCTCATCGGATTTTGTCCCCGGCGCGGGCATTACACGCCGTGTAACGACCTCGGCGCGGGCATAAACGCCGCGTTATATCCACTCCCCTACCTGAGGCGTGGACGTAATACGGCGGGGAATGCCCACGCCGGGGCAGGCCCGTGGAGGAAGTTTAGGGGATATGTAAGGTTTTTCTGCCCTCCCGAGCAAGGCGTACATGCCCCCGAAAAACGTCTCCCAAATCAAAGACAAGGAGAGGCCGGCTGGGGAGAAGGCTAAGAAGCTTGCAATAGCCGCGCTGGCGTTGCTTGTGCTGGCAATGCCCATACTCGCCCAGCAGACCACTACCACAACCGCCGCCACCAACGCCACTGGCGGTGGCGGCGGGGGTGGCGGCGTTAGTCAAGGTAGGGACCTCGTGCTTAAAAGC
>NZ_JBMFKV010000303.1:0-1908 GCF_049971835.1 Pyrobaculum sp. | reverse complement strand
TGAGGGAGCTCCTGCGCGCGGCTGGCTACGCGGTGGAGAAGCGGCTGTACTACGACGCAGACGGGTACGTCTACGGATACCCCAGCGAGGTGGAGCTCGACGTGGTTATAAAAGACGGCGCTGTAATCGCCGTGGAGGTCACCTCTAGTCTGAAGAGGGGGGATTTGCTTACCGTAAAGCGGAAAACAGAACTGTACACAAAAACCACAGGAAGGCCGGTCAACGCGGTTTTAGTCATAACGCCGTATATCAGCGACAGAAACCCAAGCTACATCAAAGCCATGGCTGAGAGAATCAACACCAAACTCGTAACCCCAGAGCAGGCGGCGGCGAGGCCTGTTTAAAACCCCGGCCCCCGGCAACACGCCCCACACCGAAGGGCGGCCGACGGCAAAGACTCGAGGAACGGCTACGCCGCCCCGGCCTCTGCTGAGAGCTCGACTTAGACCGCTGTTTCTGTCAGATACCGCCCTCCTCCTCGTCCTGATTCCGGCACCTCCAGCGGCGCCACCCCTCCTGCCAGGCGCCTTCTTCATATGCTCTTCCCTCCTCGCGGCCTCTCTAGCGCCCACCTTTGTTGCGCCGCGGAAGGCGGCGTTCGTCAGTGATATAAGCACTGTCACCCCCGTAGGCCTCGCGGCGCTGAGGCGCCTCGGCCTCTACTCCGCGCGCACCTGCAAGCCCAGATCTTTACGCCAGTCTGCGGTAGCCGTCGTTAACCGCCGCGTCGTCGGCTAGTCGGCGTGTCCGCCGCCCGCCCCAACCTGCCTCCGCAGTTCGCCCGGCGCGCGGCCCCCGCGCCCCGCGGCTAGAGCTACTCCACGTCGGCTTTCAGCTCGGCAGGGCTCTCGTCGAGCTCCCTAATCCTGGGCCCCCCACCTCTCCCTCTCCTCGGCCTCCTTCTCGAAGCCCATGGAGATCCAGACGTCGGTATACACCGCGTCGACGCCCTTGAGCTCCTCCAGCGAGTCGGTCTGGTACACCCGCGCGCCTGTCAGCCCGGCGTCCTCGGCCAGCTTCGAGAGATCGTTGCGCCACAGCTGTCTCGGGCCCACCAGCCTCACCTCCCAGCCCAGCTTGGAGCCTATCACCGCCAGGCTCGCCGCCACGTTGTTCCCCACGTCGCCTACAAACGCCACCTTCAGGACGTTGAGGCGCCCCTTCTTCTCCCAGAGGGTCAGCGCGTCGGCGAGGGACTGGAGCGGGTGGAACTTGTCCGACAAGAGGTTCAGCACGGGGACGTCCGCGTACTGGGCCAGCTCCTCCAACGTCTCGTGCTTGAACACCATGGCGGCTAACACGTGGGCGTACCGCGATAGGGTCCTGGCCGACGCGACGGTTTATATAGATAGGGGGAGGGTCGTCGGAGGGGGCGGCGGAGCGCCTAGCCGAGCCCCAGCGCCTTCTCGATGACGGCCCAGGCCCTCTCGGCGAGCTCGCCGCCCGGCCTCTCGAAGATGCCCAGATCAGTCGCCGCCACGTCTATCAACGACGACTTGAACTTGTCGAACAAGGAATCTCGATCCTCCTGCCTAGGACCTCAGCAACTATCCTGTAGGGCTCGGGGCTGGGCAACGGCGCCGCCTTGTAGCTCTCGAACACGGCAATGGACACGGCCCCGACCGCCCTCGCCGTGGCCAGCAACGGGAGGGTACCCACTTTGTTGAAGGCGTAGCCGTCCGCGTACAGCCCGTCGAGGCCGAAGACGGCGTAGTCGAAACGGACAGACCCCACGGCTGAGTCGGGTATCGGGACCACGTCTACGTGTCTGCCGTACTCCTCGACCGCCGCCGCGGCCTCCTCACCGGGCCTCGACTCCAGCAGGTAGAGCCGCTTGATGCAGTCCCTCCTGACCGAGACGAAGTCGGCCACAGCCCTCGAGAAGCTTATCGTGACGAAGTCTGCGGG
>NZ_JBMFKV010000302.1:0-1913 GCF_049971835.1 Pyrobaculum sp. | reverse complement strand
TCAAGGCGGGGGACTTCAACTGGAAGAAGCTGAAGTGGACAAAGGTGGCAGACCCGGCTCCGGTGGCTGAGGAGGAGCTGGCAAACAAAGTCGCCATTACCAAGCTGTATAGGGAGAGGGGCATGCCGTATTGGGACTTAGCTAAGTTTGTTTGGTGGAGGGAGACCGGCACCACCTACGACTTCGTAGTGCCGCAGACCAACGACCCCATCGCCTGGACAAATCTGTGGCACTTCAAGGTTAGGATTGAGAAGGCCGATCCCAAGGAGTACGGCTCTATGGAGTTCGACTTCGAGGCGGCTAAGATGGCCTTCGACTTCTTCTACAAGCTACTGACTCACGGAAGCGACGGCGAGCTATCTAAGACAGTGTACAGCTTCTGGAAGCAGAGGTGGGGCCTCGACCTGAAGTTCCCGAGGATACTTGGGATAATTACCGGGGAGGTGCTGTGTCCAAACAAGAAGCCCGGGGCGCCGGGTTGCGCGAGGCCGGACTTCATCGGCATGAGGAGGACGTTCCTATGGGGACTTGGAATAGGGCCTAAGCCCGCCAAGTCGGCGTACTACTGGCCGCCGAAGGTGCCCGACTTGAGAAAACTTCCGTGATCTACATCTACAGCGTTCCAAAAACCCACTTTTTCCTCCCCTCCCTCCTCCCCAGGGGGGTTTCCCTCCTACTCCCCCTACCCCGTTGCGACCTCCTTCTCCTCCACGCCTACGGCCACCTCTCCAAGTCGGAGCTGCTGGCGAAGCTGGGGCTGAGCGACGGGTTTTACATGCGCCGGCGCCAGCTAATCGCGCTCCTCCCCACCCTGTCGAAGCTGTACCACGTGCGTTGCTACGCAGAGCTTGAAGAGGAGAGGGCGAGGGAGCGCCTCTTCTACGAAGCGGCTAAGGCGGTGTATACCCAGTTCTACCACGGCGCCGCGGCGGAGGTGCGCGTCGACATCGGCAAGACAGGTCCAGAGGGGGGAGTGGTAGTTGTGGATAACTACATCGACTACGTGAGGATGAGGAGTTGCGGCGACTGGGTCTACCTAGCTGAGCCGAGGCCCACACCTGTAGAAGAATATCTACTGTCGGGGAGGCTTGACGTAGACAAGTATTTAAAATTCCTACACATAGTATATGCAAGGGGGTATGAGGAGGCCGTCTCGTCTCTTTACTAGAAAAGTTGCGAGGATTGACCCATCCCGCTGTAGGAGATGCAACCTCTGTGTGAAGTCGTGTCCAGTGGGCGCACTCAAGCCCCCCGCCGTCGCCTCCTCTCTATGTGTGGGATGCGGAATCTGCACATACTCGTGCCCCCTCGGCGCCATTTCAATCCACACAGTCGTGAGCAAGGGGGCTCTAGCCGCCGTTCTGCTAATCCTGCTAATTGCAGGCGGCTCTCTATACCTCGCAGTATCCACCCCCAGCTACTACGCCAACGAAGCGACTACAATAAACTTCACCACGACGCTCGTCACGCCCACCTTCACGCCCATCAACGCCACCATGCCCACCGGAGAGGGGGCGGCGGGCGCAGGATCTGGATTTGGCTAAGCCCCGACGCCGCCGCCCAATTCCGAGGAGGTGCCCCAGCGCGCCGTGAGGCGCCTTATTTTTGAGGCGTCGACCGCAACGTCGACGACGTAGGAGCAGTATCTGAGCACCAGACCCACATGTGGTCGTCGGAAAACGGAGGTGTCCTACCAGCCAGCGTAATCTCTTGGGGAGGGGTTGCCGGCGTTTTTGAGCGTTATGAGGAGACTTCGTAGTTGTGTTCCTCTCCGTATAGCACGATTTTGACGTGTCTCTTTCTGGTCTGCACTAGGCGCCTGGGCCGTAGCACCACGGTGTAGCTACCGTCGGGGTTTTGTCTGTAGGACTCCACCGCCCACTCCTCCCCGGCGCAGTCAGAGTACATGTAGG
>NZ_JBMFKV010000301.1:0-1915 GCF_049971835.1 Pyrobaculum sp. | reverse complement strand
AGACTCCACCCCCATCAGCACCTCCAGATCTCCGCTCGTGAGGCGTACCTGTCTTTTCCTTTTGCTTCATTTCCTCATGCCAAGGGCCTTCAGCACAGCGGCTCTGTCATGTATAACAACGTGGCCGTGGATCGCGCCGCTGCTCACTTTGTAGAACCTCGCATCTTTTTCCACAGCCACCTCGCGGCCCTCCAACATCACCTTCGTCCTCACCCAGTACTTGGTGCTCCTTCCTTTTGTTCTTCTCTCTCGACGCCTCCACCTTTTCTATACGCAACTGTAGTCTAACTAGAAATTTCATAGGCATAAAATTTATAACCTTTGAAGTTCGTGTACTATATGCCAATTGAAGAATTCTTATTACCCAGTGAAGAGATTTATATAAGAGGTGTAACGGTGCAATACGGTAATAATATTTATGAAGTTTTTATAACGAATTTACGCCTTCTTTTATATGCAAGAAGAGGTTTAATCTTAAAAAAAGATGATTTAATATCTATAAAACTTAGCGATATCCAAAATATCCAATATAGAGAAGAAGGCTTAATCAATAAAAAGGGAATATTAATCGTTGATTTAATTGACAGAAGGATATCTTTAATAGGATCTCCACAAGGTATGAAGACATTATACCAAAATTTAATGGCTCATTGGGGTCATTAAAAATGTCACAAGACGAGTACACTAATATCGTATTGTCACATCTTAGGTCATTGACCCACATAGATTTAGATTTCTATTTACTTCCTTCACATCTGCAACTTAAGATAAAAAGGGCCTCAGAATTGTTAAAAAGACTCATGTCACTAAAAACGATGATGAATTTTTCTTTGAGTAAGAGAAAGAAAATTTTAACATTTAAAAAAAGTGAACTTATTAAAGAAGAGGAAGAATATAAATTTCTATATGAGCGTCTTGAAAAAGAATACAATATTTTAATAGAGGAGATAGCTGAAGAAATAAAACATATTATCCCTTAGGTTATAGGTTACATTTAGTTACTTAGAGCTACAACAATATATCGCAGATAAGCTCTTATTAAGCGGGCGGATGTGGGGTGGGGACAAGTGGCGTGACTACCTATGCCTTCGGCCTCTTCAGCCGTGAGAGGCATAACAGCCTCTCGCAGTTATATAGTGCCTTAGTAGTGGCCTCTATTCTCCCGCTGGCTTTGCACACCACATAGAGAGGATCCGCGTATGTGCTACGGCGCCTCGCTACACGACCTTGCCCACCACCTTCAGTCTTATCTTCACGTATAGACGCGGCCGCAGGTATATATGGAGGGCTACAATATGAGTGTAAGACGCGCCAAGATTGAGGCGCTGAACACGGCCGATCTACCACAGCCCCAGCTAATGTAGTGCCGGTCAAGACCCCGCGGAGCGGGGGGCTAGAGAGGCTAGTGTTTTCAAAATAATCCAACAGCACCAGCGGAGATGCGGCGCCGTCTCGCAACGCTGGAATACGCACTCCACCGCTGTGTGCGTCAAGCGGGGATTTCGGTAAGCCGCCTCGCACGCTCCCGCCGACCCTTCGAAGTGCGCGTCAAGGCGTCTACAGACCCCGCCCGGCAGTCAGCAAACCGGCCAGAAGTCGCCATAGCGGAGGGGGGCGGTGGGCTGAAGCTTAGGCGTGAAGATCGCGACGCAAAACCCTCATTACCTCTATGAAAACTTTTCCTCGGCGAGCATCTCATGCCCCCTCTATAAAAACAAAAATAATTAAGATATTCGCTTTAAAAATAACCAACAAAAAATATATAGATAAATGTTTTGAACAACTGAGTCTATATATTTATATTATCTGTATTAATTAAGCTATTGTTTTAAACCAGCAGCTCTGTAGACCATACTAAAACTTCTAAAAACCTTCCCCATATGCAAAGATATGTAGCGACGCGGTTCTCACACAC
>NZ_JBMFKV010000300.1:0-1917 GCF_049971835.1 Pyrobaculum sp. | reverse complement strand
GGCGTTGGACAGATCGCGTACCTTGAGGAGGCACTCTGGCAACTGGCGTAGCGAGGCGGAGCCGCCGCATCTCTGCACCGCGTTTAACAACACAGTGAAGTGGACGTCTAACACCTGGACCCCGGCTGCGCGGAGTACGTCCAGGAGCAGATCTATGTCGTCCTCGGCGATTGTCTGTATCGGCGGGGCGTGCTCCCTGGCGTCTACGACGTGCGCGCCGGGGAACCTCGCCCAGTGGCCGTGGGGATCAATCGCCACGGTCCTCACGCCCAGCCTCGCCAGTTGCTTGGCGAAGCTCATCGCCGTTGTAGTCTTGCCGGAGCCGGTTGCGCCGATGAATATAGCGTGGGGCACCACTATGCGGTCTAGATCGACGCAGAAGTCCCTCCCCGCGTCGTCTGCGCCCAGCCTCACGCTCCTCTCGCCGCACTGCGACGGGGTGACCAGAAGTGCAAACGGCGAAACTTCGGCTAGGTCTAGTGTGAAGGCCGGCACTACATCACGAGGAATGCCCGTGCTGAACGCCGCGAGGGAGCCCCGCACCAAACCGTTCACCTCGAACCCCTGCTCCCGGTTGTTGAGAATCCTCGTGCGGGCAACCTGCACGTTTGCTAGGCGGTACATCCTCCACGCTGACGCCAGCCAGTAGGCCCAGCGCTCCAGCCCGGCGCCAGCCTTCTCTATCTTCTGCAGAGCCTTCTTGTCCTCCTCCCAGACGAGCAAAACCTCGTCCACCAGGGGCTGGGAGGCGCGGGCCATGGCCCACACCGCCTCGGGATCCGGCACGGAGAGGTAGAGCAGGTTTTCAGATATGGGCTTGGCGTCGGCGGCGGGGGCGTGGCCGGCGTCCCGCGCCGTGAGGGCTAGTTGCAGTACAGCCGCGAGCCCGGCTGTGACTGCAGAGACGGGGTTTACCAGCGCCGCGGCCAGGGGCAACAGCGACATTGCGTAGTACGGCGTAGGCGAGACGCGGGACAGCTTAAGAGGCGGCGGGTCCGGCCTCTGCGCCACGAGGACGCCGAAGCGCCTCAGCGTCGTCCGCATCTCCTCGACGTCGGCCCCGTCTCGCAGAAGGACCCACGCCCTGCCCTCCTTGAAGTACACCCCGTTGTATGTCCTGGTGACGGAGAGGAGCGTGTTCGTAAGCTCCCTCGGCCCCATGCCGTTTATGTCCCGGAAGACCAGCTCGACGCGGTAGAACTTGTACCGCCTCCCCAGCCACACCAGCGAGTCCCCGTCGGTCCACATGGGCACCGTGTTTCTGCGGGTTGAGAAGAGGAGCGCCGCCACGGGCAACGCCAGGAGGCCCAGCAGGGGGTTTGCCGCAGACAGCGCGAAGGCCGCGGCGGAGGAGATGAGTTGCCAGGGGATCCTCCGCGGGGGTTTCTTAACAACCGTTGGCTTTCTCGCCTCCTCTGGCTTGGCCTCGCGTTTGGGCTGTAGCGGGGCCTCTGCAAGTGGCGTAGCGGCGCGCCTCGGCGGCCTGAGGTAGTCGTAGACGCAGAGGTAGGCGTGGATTATATTCCCTCTCTTCCTGCCCTCTTCTAGACACCTCTGCAGTATGTCGTCTGGGACGGCGCCCCTCCAGCGCCTCAGAAAAATCTCCTCCTCGATCACAGTTTAAGCACCACTTTCAATATCTTCGCCGCCGCCTCGTCCACGTACTTCTCGAAGTCCTTACACGCCAAAGTAGGCAACTTCCTCCTTAATACCGCGTCCTTGACACAACCGCTGAAGGGCGCCACGGTGTACAGCTTGCCCCACTTAGACGTCCCCATGGCCTCGACGTCTGTCAACCCGCCGTGGCCTTCTATGTACTGGTTGAGTATGACGTAGATGGGCTTCGAGTTGAACATGGTGACAATGCGCCGGGCCATGTGTATGGCCCAGAAATCAAAAGATAGTTGAAACGGCGCT
>NZ_JBMFKV010000299.1:0-1924 GCF_049971835.1 Pyrobaculum sp. | reverse complement strand
GCTCCACCGCCAAGGCCCTCGCCAGGGCAACTCTCTGCTGCATCCCGCCGGATAGTTGCTTCGGATACGCCTCCTCGAAGCCGGACAGCCCCACGAAGGAGAGAAACCGCGCCGCGGCCTCCCTAGCCTCCCCCCACCCCATCCCCCTCGCCACGAGGGGGAGAGCCACGTTGTCAAGCGCCGACTTCCACGGAAGTAGGGTGGGAGATTGAAACATGAGCGCTATCTCTCTCCTCGGCCCCCTAACGGGCTCCCTCCTGAACCTGATCTCCCCGGCGTCCGGCCGCTCTAAGCCGGCTATCATCCTCAAGAGGGTAGATTTACCACAGCCAGAGGGCCCCAGCAACGCCACGAATTCCCCCGCCTCGACGGCTAGGCTGATTCCGTTGAAAACCTCAACCCTCCCGTAGAACTTCTTCACCCTGTCCACCTCTATCAGCGCCATCTTGCCGCCTCCTCGTAGAGCCTTTTCCACAAGTACTTATTCACAGCCACCACGACGCCGGTCATAACGGCGACAGAGGCTAGGAGGAGCGGCATGTCGCCTCGATCCGCCGCCTTAGCCATGAGGCTTCCCAAGCCGTGCACGCCCGCCAGCGGCTCGGCTACTATAGAGGCGTTCCACGCCCCTCCCCAGGCCGTTAAGAGGCCGGTGATTAGGTACGGCAACGACGCCGGTAAGAGGATGTTCAGCAGGTAGGCACGGCCCCCTATTCCGTAGGCCCTCGCAAGATCCTGCGGCACGTCTCGCCACGCCGCCACGGTGTTGAGCACAGCGTACACCACAGCCCCCGGCAGGAGTAGCAGAACGGCGAGGGCCTCCCCCCTCACTAAGGCGCCTAGGAGGGGGTATAAAAACACAGCCGGTATGGAGGACAGCAGGGAAACGGCCAGCAGGACCGCGGTCTCCCAGCCCGGGTTCCTCACCACGATGTAAAGCGCCGCGAGCCCCACCGCCCCGCTGAGGGCCATCACCGCGAGGACTCTTAACAGAGTGAGAGGCGCCTCAGCCGCCGACACGGCGACGCCGCGTAGAAACTCGGCGAGCTGGGGGAGAGAGGGCGACGTGCCCACCCCGTAGTACACGGCGGCGAGGAGAAGCGCCGCGGCGAGCGCCACCACCACGTGCCAGCCGTATTTGAGCCAGGCGCCCAGCGCCTCGGCGACGGCGACCGGGGGCTGGGGTACCTCCCTGGTGAGCCTCCGCCAGAGGGTTAGGTACAGCGCCGCGTTGCCCAGCACCCCCAGCGCTATGCCTATATACGCCGTTTGGTAGTCACCCCTGTCAAAAGACTCAACCACGAGGCTACCTATGCCAAACAGCTTAACTTCGGTGCCCAGGGTGATGACCTCGGAGGCCGTTATGAAGAAGAAGGCGTTTGCCCACGAGATGGGTATGTTGTAGTAAATCCCCCTCAGAGCCGCGGGCACCAGAACGTGGCCCAGCTCAAGCCTCTCGTTTAGATATAGGCGCGCCATCTCCAGAAACTCCCTGGGGAGCGTCTTAAAAGACTGGTACACGCTGAAAATTATGTTCCACGCCATGGAGGTGAAGATCAGAAAGACAGCGGCCAGCTCAGCCCCCGCCAAGGGAAAGACGTAGATAAAGACGTAGAGCGCTACGGGGAAAAAGCCAAGAATCGGCACGGACTGCAAAACGTCGAGCACAGGAAGCATAAGCGACTCCACACGCCTAGATCTATACATGGCGTAGGCAACGGCGTACGCCACAGCCACAGTCACCAACAGCGCCGCCGCCATCCTGCAAAAAGTGGCTAAAAGAGCTAGAAACGCCAGGGCCACTGACCACGCCACCCCATAGGGACACCGGCAGAACAAGTATAAAAACAGTACAGACGTCAGCACTCGGCAAACTCCTCACAGATCAGGCGAGGTCTCCCACACATCACACATAGAAATCGGG
>NZ_JBMFKV010000298.1:0-1927 GCF_049971835.1 Pyrobaculum sp. | reverse complement strand
GGGCTACAGGGTTAGGGTGGGCAAGGCGGAGGGGGTGGTGGAGCTATGTTGAGGAGGCTTTCGCCTGACCCGGAGCAGGCGGCTGTTCTGGGGGTTAGGCTGGACGCGCTGAGGCGCACCGGCTTGATTTTGGTGGCCGCCGTCGGGGGCCTCGGTGGTGTGCTGGCGGCGTTTGCCTTAATGGCGCGCCAGCCGATGTTTCTCGCCGGGGCTCTGCTGGCGTTTCTCCTCGCGCCTGTGCTGTATATGTACCCCCTTTTTGAGGTTAGGAGTAGGCTGGGGAGGGCGGAGGGGGAGCTTCTGCCTGCGGCTGTGTACGCCACTATCTACGCCGCGGCGGAGCGGGATATGGCTGAGGGCTTCTTCGCGGTGGCTCGGGAGGCGGATCTCGCCCCGAGCTTGTCTGCGATGGCTAAGGGGGTTGAGAGGTTGCAGTTGAAGCGGTTCATCCCGACGTCGTACGAGGCTCTGGGGGAGGCGGCGCGGCTTTTTGAGGGGAGCAAGGTTTCAGACTTCCTAATTACCATGTCTGTCGCCCGCACGGTGGGGCTCAGCCAGTATATCCAGGCGAGGGATCTTTTGAGGAGTGTCTTGTTTGAGCTTAAGTCCGCCTATGCCCGTCTGGCTGAGAACTTGAAGACGCTGGGGGAGGTGATTTTGGTGTTTTTCGGCGTCTTGCCGCTGATGCTCTTCATCACCACGACGATTTTCTACAGCTCTGGGGCGTCTATGCAGTTGCTGGCCTACACCTTTGTGGGGATCCCGCTCTTCACCGTGGCCTTGGCTTTTCTCCTAGACGCGTCGTATCCCAAGACGCCTGAGAAGTTTTTGAAGTGGTACAGGCTGTACGGCATCGGGGCGGCCGCGGGGGCCGCCGCGGGCTTCGCCGTGTATATGGCTGTGAGCCCTCTGGGGCTTCCGGTGAAGTCTCTCCCGGCTAACGGCCTGCCTTTCCTTAGAGATATCCGGGCGTCGTACGCCGCGGCCATTGCGCTGGGCGTGGCGGCGGCGGCTGTCTTCGGCTTCGTTGTTCCCAAATACCTGGCGGAGAGCTCCAGGAGGTGGGGGCTCATCTCGGCGTTGCCTTTCTTCACCAGGGACTTGGCTGAGTTGGTGAAGACTGGGCTGTCTCCCGCGCAGGCGGTTGTGAGGCTTGCGGAGAGGAAGACGTACAATAGGCATTTTGACCGGCTTTTGAGAGACGTGATGAGGAGGATTGTGTCGGGGGCTACTTTTTCAGAGGCGGTGAAGGCCGCGGGGGCTGGGGCGCCGTGGTTCGCCCGCGTGGTTCTCCACGCCTCGGCGGAGGCGGAGAAGCTGGGCGCTAGACACGAGATTTTTGCAGAGCTCGCCGACACGTCGAGGGAGCTTGTGGATATTTTGAAGGCGGCGCGGGCAAACGCCAGGGGGTCCGTCATGTTTGGCTTTATGACTATTGGCATAATCGCCGTCCTCATGGGGGGCGTGGTGAAGACGCTGATTTTCCAAGTGGCCGACTACGCTACAAACGTGTCGGCGGCCGGCGCTGTTCCTATGAATATTCAGCTAATTACATGGAGCAGGGTACCGGAGGTGTTGAGATACGCCTTGGTGGGGGCTGTCATAAACTCGGTGGCTTTGGGGGTTTTGATTGGTAAGATGAGTGACGGCAACTTCTTCGCCAGCGCTCTTTACGGACTTATAGCTTCAATCATAGCCACCGCCTCGATATTTGCGTCACTCTTTATATAGATTTGTGAGAAAATTTTTTAAACTGGGAGAAGTTTTGGATATGCGTAAGGAAGTCGTTATATCGCTTGTAATCGTTATGTCGCTCATGTTAATGCAGATAACGCATGCACAGGACATAGTAAGATATAGCACTACTGTAAGGGCGCCACTGCCTTCGCCTTCGGGGGATTTTATAGTGGTGGTGGCGGACGAGTAT
>NZ_JBMFKV010000297.1:0-1927 GCF_049971835.1 Pyrobaculum sp. | reverse complement strand
GTCGGCGCGCTTAGGGAGGGGGTGAGGAGGCTCCGCTGCGTCCTCGCGGAGAGGGCTCTCCAGTACGCTGACTGCGCCATGCCTAGCTTCACCCACTTCCAGCCGGCGCAGGTGGTCACCTTCGGCCACTACCTCCTGGCTGTGGACGAGCTTCTGGCCGAGTTCCTCCACGCCCTCTCGGGGGTTGAGAGGCTCCTCTTGCGTTCCCCCTTGGGGGCGGGGCCAGCGGGCGGCGTGCAGACCCCCGTCGACAGGAGGAGGCTGGGGGAGCTGGCTGGGTTTGTGGAGGTGGTGGAGAACACGCTCTACGCCTCGGGGGGGCGGTTCTTCGCCCTGGCCCTGGCGGGGGTGGTGGCCTCCTTCTTGGCGGAGCTGTCACGCGTGGTGGACGACTTCATCCGGTGGAACAGCCCGGAGTTTGGCTACGTGGAGGCGCCGGGGGAGCACGTCTCGACTAGTAGCATTATGCCTCACAAGCGTAATCCGGTGACTCTTGAGGTGTTGAGGGCGAGGGCCGGCGAGGCTCTTGGGCACTACACGGCGCTGGGGGCCGTGGTTATGAAGGTGGGCCTCGGCTACAGCCTGGACCTCCAGGAGGCGACCCGCCACCTCTGGGCTGTGCTAGACATCGCCGTGGAGGGCGTGGAGGTGCTCCGGGACTTTGTGGAGAAGATGGGGTTTAACTGCGGGAGGGCCAGGGCCGACGCCGAGAAGTTCTTCACGACGTCGGCTGACACCGCCGAGAGGGCCTCCCTCGCGGGCAAGCCGTTTAGGACCGCCTACTTCGAGCTGGCCGAGGCCATTAAGAGGGGGGAGGCGGCTCTCCTCCCGGTGGAGGAGGCGCTTAGGAGGCCGGCTCTGGGCTCTGCCAATCCGGAGGAGGTGAGGAGAGCCGCGTCAAGGAGGCTGGCTTTTTGCAGACCCGGGGCTTTGTAAGGCGGCGTCCACCTCGGCGACGGCCTCTTCCTCGCCGCCGCACTCCACCAGCTGAGTCTTGGCGTACCCCGGCTTGCCCTCTACCTCCTTGACGCAGAGCACCACGCCCCGCCTGGTGGGGTGGGCCACCACATCGATGTAGGCCCTGGCGATGCCGGCGGCGAGGGCCTCGGTTAAGAGGATCTGGGTGCCGTCGTCGAAAAAGAGGATTATTCTCAGGTGGCGGTGCCCGGTGGGGATGGCGGCTACTACCTTAACTAGTCTTGGGGGCACCTAAGCCGTATGCTACGAAGTATATAAGTACTGGGTAGGCGATTAGCCTCTCCACCCCGCCGACGCCTAGGGGGGTCTGGACGCGGGGGATGAACAGGGCCAGGGCCGCCAGGGAGAGGGCGCCCAGGGCCACGCCGAGCGGCTTGAGGAGGCCTCGGGTTTTTAGGGCCATGGAGATTACGGCGAGGGCTCCGAATAGGAATGCCACAAGGGCGGATACTCCGTGGGGAGTTCCGTAGTCTTCTGGGAATATGCCTACGCCCATGGCGCCGATGGAGGCCAGGGCTAGGAGGGCCGCGGCGGCTCTGCCGATTTCCCGCCTGAGCAGCGCCGCGGCGGCGAGGCCGAGGAGGCCTAGCAGAAAGACGCTTGTGTTGAAGAGAGGCGCCGTGGGGGCATTCAGGGCGCCTAGGTCGCTTATGTAGTTGTGGAGTGGGGAGTAGCCTGGGTATATCTGCTCCGCGGCGAGCATAGATATTATAAATTGTAGTGAACCTATTACTAATAGTAGTCTTCCCCAATTCATTGATTTTTCTAGTTGTGGCCCTTTTATAACATTATCTATCTCGTGTTTTCGGGTATGTACGTCGTTGTTTGTAATATGGGGTCAGTTTTATAAACTGTGTTTTTGACCCGTGTCGTGGGGCTCTCGGTGGAGCTCAAGGGGGTCTCTGTGCACTACGGTAGCTTCCAGGCTTTGAGGGGGGTTGATCTATAC
>NZ_JBMFKV010000296.1:0-1946 GCF_049971835.1 Pyrobaculum sp. | reverse complement strand
GGAGCGACTTGCCGAGATCCTTCTGCGGGATGTTGATCCCCTTGAGCCCGCCTCTGAGGGCCCCCTTGAGGGCGGCCCCTATGTCCGTGAGGACTCCCCCGGAGAGGAAGCTCTCTAGAGCTATCTGCCCGAGCTCGCCCAGGGGCCTGCCCTGCAGTGCGCCTATGCCTGTGGCGGCTCCCGCGAAGGCCCCTCCGCCGATGGCGAAGTTCCTCAGCATCTGGGTGAGCCCCTCTTTAGTCAGCCCGGCGGGCCCAGCCGCGGGTAGCATAATCGCGGAGGCGGTGAGGGAGTAGGTCTCGGCGATGTCTCTCACCTCCTCCGGCTTGTAGCCCATGGCGCCGAACGTGGTGTTCTTAGTCAGCCACTCGTAGTACTCCCGCTCCACCTGCTCGTACGGCTTCCCGGTGGCCAGCGCTTCGATTATGTTCTTGGCGGTGGGCAGTCCGGTTGCTTCCAGAAGGCCCAGCGCCAGCGACGCATAGCCTTCCCCTCCATAGATCCACGACTTGTAGACGTCGAGCTCCCTCTGCATGGGGGGCGGCAGAGCGGTGCCGCCTTGGTTGAGGGGAGGGGTAAAGCCGGAAGCCCGCCACATGGGTATGAAGCTGAACCTGTTCTGCGACTGCCCCGAATCCGCCAGAACACCGCCAAGCTTCTTCGCCATGTCGTAGTCCGCGGCGAGCTTCAGCGTGGCGGCGTCCCACGTCTGCCCGAAGCCGGCGGTGCCCAGCAGTAGCTTGGTCTTGCCGCCGTCTTTGACGAGCACGACGCCGCCGCTCGGCGTGAACACCACGGCGTCGGAGTCAGCCATGGCCTTCACCACGTCTTTTGTGACGTAAACCTCGCGGTACGCCTCCCCGGCGTCTGTCTTCACCTTCACCACGAGCTTCACCTTGTCGAGCTTGCTCCTCTCCATCTCGCCGAGGAGCTGTTTGAAGCTGTCGCGCTTCACCACCCTGTCCTTATCGAGATCCCCCTCGATTTTTACGGCGGGGGTGAAGTAGCCCATCTTCTTCAGCACGTCGACGTCGATCTGCGCCTGCTTCACAAGCTCGTTGTACTGATCTGTGAGCTGGCTCAGCCTGGCGCCGGCCGCCCTCACCGCGTCCAGCTGTGCCTGCAGAGGGGCGAGCTCGCTCTGCCACGCCCTCTGCCACGCCTGCTTAAACACAGACTCGAACCTCTCCTTCAAGACTCTGTTCACCTCCTCGTGTGATGCAGTCTCGGGGAGGCCGAGGAGCGAGAGCAGTTGCCTCCTGGCCTCGGCGTACTTCTGGCGGTCGCCGCTCTGCGCCGCCGCGTTCACAGCCGCAACCGCGTCGAGGATCTTCTTCACCTCGGGGTCCTCCAGCACCTTCTTCTCCACCTCCGGCTTCTTCTTCTCTATGTACTGATTGATAGCGGTCTGAACCGCCGCCGAGAGGTCCAGCCCTCTGAACTGCTATATAACGCTTCTCAGCTGGCTGTCCTTGTTCTGCTGAAGCCACTCGTCTGCGAACTCCACCATTTTGTTTCCCGGCCTTGTTGAGTGCACAACGACGTCGTAGATCCACCCAGCTCCGATCGTCTTCTGGAAGAAATCGCGGAGCGACTTCTCGAACTCGGTCTTGGCCTGGCTCAGCTGTTTCGACAAATCGTCAAGGCGGGCCTGGACGCGCTGGAGGTCTGCAAGCACGTCCTCGGGCTTCAGCAGATGCGGCATGCCCCTCCGCCTGCTGAACAGCGGCCGCGGTAGCGGCGGCGGGGCCGGCAACCGCGCCGTGGCGATGTTCAGAACTGCCCGCCGGAAAGGCTCCGCAGGTATCGTCACAGGCCCTATCTTCAACAGAGGCGGGAGAGGCTGTAGCTTCCTGCGCCTCTCCTGCTCAATTAATGCGTAGTCTGGTGGCCTCATGACACGCCGTTGGTGTTTTAATTTAAGCGCTACTCAGCGGAGGGCCCAC
>NZ_JBMFKV010000295.1:0-1949 GCF_049971835.1 Pyrobaculum sp. | reverse complement strand
AGCCCGCTGGACGAGGGGCTTCAGATATATGTAGGGGAGGGGCCTAGGCCTGATTTGCTTGGCGTGTTGCCTGACGGGAGGTTGCTGTGGGTGGAGGTTAAGAATTTAGACCGGCTTTCGACATATCCGCCGTCTCCCAACGATCTTGACTACTGGACTTTGAGATCGGAGTTTCTCGCTGTGAGCGACAGGGCTAGGCATCTGCTTGGCTTGATTAGGAAGGAGGGCGCGTCTAGGGTTTCGGCCGCCCTGGCGTCGTCCATCTCTGCCTTTGCCGGCGCAGGCGCCAGCGGGGGCGGCGTTTCCAGCGCCTTTGTCTTTGACCCCGTCTTTGTGCTTCCTGAGTTATCTGGGCGCAGTACAAGGATCAGCTTTGTCTTGGTGTTGTTCCGAAGCGGGAGGATTGTTATGTACAACGCAGAGGTGTCGCTGGGCGACTTGGCGAATAGGGACTATCTCGGCAGACTTTTTGACGACGCCGTCGCCGTCTTCGGCTCTGTGGATAAGCGGGAGCAGGTGGCCGCCTTGGGGGCTTTGGTAGAGGAGTACGTCCAGAGACTGCCTCTGCCGAGATGAGGCGTGCGTTGGAGGGCTTTCTAGAGGAGGGGGGTGGCGGCTTTGCGGTTCTTTCACATGTGCTTGAGGGAGGGGAGGTGCTGGTTGAGGCATACACCTTCAACAGGCCTTTGAGAATTGCCGTGGGGGTTTCTAGATGTGTTGTGTGGGCTGTGCACAGCTGGGGCGGCGACCCGCCGCAGTACGCCGTTGCGCCTTATGTAGAGGGCCCGTGTCTGCTAGTGGAGGCTGACGGCGTTTTGTACAGCCCCGCGGTTTCTCTCAGCTCTCTCACAGACAAGCCCCGGTTCATGGGCTTTCTACTTGAGGAGGGGCCTGGGGCGCTTGGCTGTAGACATCTCTGGCCGCCTGCAGTTGCCGAGGGGCGGAGGCCAGTTAGACTTGTGAAGGGCGGCGTGGGCCTCACCCCGGCTGGCGCTGTGAAGATTTTAGAGTTCCCCGAGGGCTACCCGGCGTATTACACAAGGTCTGTGTTGAGGCTGTACGGCGTAGACGCCGGGGGGCATATAGCGGAGCCTGCGTACGCGCCCGGTGGGGGTTTTCATCTTGGTGAGGAGTTTGGTGTTGTTGCTGGTGATTTTGTTTTGTTGAAATCTTCTCGTGGTGTTGACTACGCGCTTAATTTAATTCTAGGTGTTTGGAGAGATAAGTGGATTTTTCTAGGTGACGACGGCTTGTACGAAGGTGTTTTTATACCCACCGGCGGAGAAAAGGGAGAAGTCGGGTATCTCAAAATCACGGCGCCGTTTAGAGGAGATATAAGACAGATAGAGGGGCCGTCGTACGCCAATTTTTCGGTTAGTGGGGACTTGAGGAGTTGGCCTCTAGGTGAGCGCGGCTTTTGTCTGCATGAGATTCCCAGGCTGAGTATTAGAAGTGTGGACGATGTGTTGTTGTTTGTTGGCTTGTCTGGATTTCGGCATCCCTACTTCAGTAGACGCGGCGTGGTGCGCCACGCCTCGCCCCTTTTATTTGCCGACGACGCGTTATACCTATATCTCGAGGGGGAGGGATGGCGTCGCCTTGGTTGGTACTCGTTAAACGTCGGGTATCTCGTAACTCCGCTTGAAGGGGGTTCTGAGAACCCCCGCATACCCCTCAAGCCTCCGGTAGATTGCAGAATTGGGCCGGACTGCGCTGTATTTCACTGGCTCGACGCGGGGGAACTTCGGCGCTATTATAGGCCCCTAGCCGAACGATACGGCGTGGATCATAAAAGCTTCTTTGAGCCTCTTTACATCCCCGGTGGGGGTTTTCATCTTGGTGAGGAGTTTGGTGTTGTTGCTGGTGATTTTATTTTGTTGAAATCTTCTCGTGGTGTTGACTACGCGCTTAATTTAATTCTAGGTGTTTGGAGAGATAAGTGGATTTTT
>NZ_JBMFKV010000294.1:0-1954 GCF_049971835.1 Pyrobaculum sp. | reverse complement strand
GCGCGGCATTATGCTGAGGCAGGGGGTGGGGGTCTACACGGCGCCGCACGTCGTGGTGGGCCGCGACATGTCGCCGCAGGAGGAGCAGGTATTCGCCGCCTACTCGGCAATCTGCAGAGACATGAGCATGAAGCAGTGCATCGACGAGCTGTGGCGGAGGCTCAGCGAAAAAACCGCCCTCGTCTACGACGTGAAGCCCGTGGCGAGGGACATAGTCTTCGCGGTGCAGGTGGACAGGTCGAAGTTCCTGTCTCTCATGTTCAGCAAAGCGCAACTCGACGCCCAGCTCATCATAAACGCGATTCAGCTGGCGGAGAGGCTGTCGCGGAACTACAGAGCGATGCAGACGGTGCTGAGGTTCTTGGAGAGGAGCCAGGCGGCGAGGCTCACCCCGCTGATACTCCTCATAGTCCTCGGCTTCGTGGCGCTACTCGTACTGCCTCAACTGCTCCCCGCCCTCCAGCAGGCCTTCGGCCACATACTCCCCGCGCCGAGGTGATGGTCGACGTGGGCGCCTCGCTCCTCTACCTCCTCGCCTACGCCGCCGGCGGCCTGCCGCCGAGGCGCCTCGCCAACGTGCTGTGGGACTGGGGCGGCGCCTACGTGGCGTACCCATACGCCGCGGGGTACCTCCCCCGGCAACTAGACGCGGAGGCGCTGGAGGTCCTGCGCCACGCCTACGACTACGGCAACTACGTCGCCGCCGCGTGGATTTGGCCTGATAGGCTCACGAAATCGGTGGAGCTGTGGCTCTTCTTCGCCTCGCACTACATAAAAATTAAACACAGGTGGCTGAGGAGGGTGATGTCTTTCTGCGGCTGGAACAAGACGTGCATCCACGAAACGGGCCACGCCGCCGTGAGGTGGATATACAGCAACTGCATCGCCGCAGTCGTGTGGAGCTTCCCAGACCCACGCGTCTACGACTGGAAAGCCGTTACTAAATACGGCAGGACATGAGCGCGAGGAGGAGGAAGGCGCAGGCGGGCGAGCCTGCGGGCGGGGGCGGTGGGGGAGGCGCACCTCCGCCCGGCCCCACAGCTGTGGGGACATCGGGAGGCGGTGCAGGCGGCGGAGCCCCGCCGGGGTACCTCAGTCTGGAGGCGTTTGTGCGTCAGTACAACCCCCAGCTCTTCGCCTCGCTTCTCCGCGAGCTGACGGAGGCGCCTGTGGCGGGGGACAGGGTGAGGCAGAGGTACTACGAGATGCTCCGCTCCACACTGGCCCTCCCCGCCACGCTCTTCACGAGGACACTCGCCGCGGCTAAGACCGTCGCCTCGGAGGAGGCCTTCGTCGAGTACGCCCTCGCCGTCTACCACACGCTGTGGGCCGAGGTGGTCCACACCCACCTGGCGACCCTCTGGCGGAGGATAGAGGAGGCGAGGGGAGACGAGAAGCAACTCGTCGCCGTGCTCAAGGAATACGCGGAGACTCTAGAGGCGCTCAACATGCTGGACCCCGTCCTCCAGGCAATAGCGGAGGGCGTCGCCTCAATCGCAGTCCCCGCGTCCCGCGCCCCGCTACAGCTGTCGTTTTCGCTGATAGGTCGTATATTAAGACTCGTGAAGAGGGGGAGTGAATGATTGCCTTTATAGCGGCTCTGCTCACAGCTGTGGTGGCGGGGTACGTGAGGCGGGAGCTCAGCCCCGCCTCCGTGCTGAGAGACGCCGCCCTCCTCACCTTCATCTACGCCGGCGCCATCTTCATGTGGACCGCCTGGGTAGAGGCCGGCACCCTCAGCCTCCACAACCTACTCTCTCCCTTATGGTACACACAGGTACCGGCCTTCCGCGACACCCTGTGGTCAGCCGCCGCCGGCGCCTTTACGCTGTTTTTGTCTATCATCATAGAACACCTGGAGGAGGTGGCGAGGCGCATCCCCCGCCCCGCGCTGAGGCGCCGCAGACGTGTGGACTCCGCGAGCAGAGCCGCCGGAACCCCTCAGCAGGCACCA
>NZ_JBMFKV010000293.1:0-1960 GCF_049971835.1 Pyrobaculum sp. | reverse complement strand
ATGGCGCCGTGGCTGATGCACAGGGGCCACGAGGGGGTTGGCTACGCGTATCAAAAGGGCGGGGGGGTGAGTATTGGGGAGCCCCCCGACGACACCGAGGCCGCCCTGGTCCACACGAGGTACAGCACCTCGGGGCCCTACGGCGCCCAGCTCCAGCCAGTTGTGGCGAAGTACAGAGACTTGGAGCTGGCCCTCGTCTTCAACGGCACGGTGGTTAACTACAAGAGGCTGGGGGTGGAGGCCCCCGCCTTCGACGGCGAGGCGCTGGCAAAGGCTCTGGCTAGAGAGATGTGGGAGAGGGGCGTGGAGGAGGGGGTTGTCAGCCTGTACTCCCGGATTGTGGGCGCCGCGTCGCTCATCGCCCTTACGCCCTGGGGCATCCTCGCGGTGCGCGACCCCCGGGGGATTAGGCCCCTCGCCTACAGACACTACCACGGCGGGGTGGCCTTCGCGTCCGAGGACGTGGCCATGGGCGGCGGGGAGGAGGTTCCGCCTGGGCTAGCCATCCTCTACGGAAAGAGGCTTGTCATGTGGAAAATCCCGCCGGGGGAGGGCAGGCTGTGCGCTCTTGAGTACGTCTACTTCGCCCACCACGCCTCGACGCTGGGCGGGAGGCTTGTCCAGGACGTGAGGCGGGCCCTCGGCGAGGCCCTGGCGGAGGGGGAAGACGCGGCTATAGACGTGGTGACCTACGTGCCCGAGACCGCGAGGACCGCCGCCTCGGCATACGCCGCGAAGCTGGGGCTTCCGCTGGTGGAGGCCGTAGTTAAGAGTAGATACGCCGGCCGCATCTTCATCACTCCGCCGCACGCCAGAAATCCGCCAGACGCCTTTAGAGTTGTGGAGGAGCTGGTGGCGGGTAGGTCGGTGGCGGTTGTGGACGACTCCCTCATCCGGGGCACCAACATAAGGACAATTGTGAGGCTACTCCGGGAGGCTGGCGCAAGGGCTGTACACGTCAGGATCGCCTCGCCGCCGGTTAGATGGCCGTGTTTCTTCGGCATGGATTTCCAGACGAGGAGAGAACTCGCGGCCTACGGAAGAGACGTAGAGGGTGTGAGGGCCTACATAGGCGCCGACACTCTCCGCTACCTGCCCATAGAGGCGTTCAGGAGGGTGCTGGGCCCTGCCTGCTACGCCTGCTTCACCGGTGAGTACCCGGTGGAGATAGACGTCCAAGCCGCCGAGGCGGAGGCGGCGAGGGGGTAAACCGCTACGGAGCATTTTTTAAACTGGAGGCACGGCGAGGCCATGCCGTCGGTGGTGGAGGTAATAGGCCCCCACGCCTACACGCTAGCCAAGTACGGAGTGTTGCCAAGCGACGACGTGAAGGCCGCCGTGGAGAAGCTGAGGATAAAGGCGCCTCACCTAGCGGCGTTGTTGGAGGAGGTCAGCCGCCTCTAGGCCTCATAACAAACTTCGAAAATTCCCTTCCATAAATCAGCGAGAGGGCCCGCCGCGCCTTCGCCGCCGCCTCCCCCACGCTATTGGCCACTATGTTTACGTGACCCATCTTCCGCCTAGGCCTCGCCTCGGCCTTGAAGTACCAGTACACCCTCCCAAGCGCCTCGAGCTCCCCCAGCGGAAGCCTCTCAAAAGACAGACCCAGGATGTTCACCATAGCCACCGCGGGCGGGAGGCGCGGCCTTCTGATGCGCATCCCAAACACGGCGCGTAGGTGGTTTTCAAACTGGCTCGCGTCTGTCTCCAGCGTCCAGTGGCCTGTGTTGTGCACCCTAGGCGCTATCTCGTTCACGAGTACCCTCCCGTCCCTCGCCTCGAAAAACTCCACCGCCACCGTCCCCACATAGCGCCACCTCTCCACCAACCTGTGGACGTATTCGTAGGCCTCCTCCGGCGCCTTGGTGGGGGCGTAGTTCCACACCAGTATCCCATCCACATAGAAATTCTCGGCGGGGGGGTAGAAGTAGACGTCGCCGTCCTCCCCCCTAACCGCCAC
>NZ_JBMFKV010000292.1:0-1967 GCF_049971835.1 Pyrobaculum sp. | reverse complement strand
ATTTAAAACAGCCAGAGACTGTATTGATTTGTAACTAATGCTACTATGTACAACACAAAAAGATAAACATACGGCGCGCAAGATATTAATGCTAATTCCAAGTCCCCTCTTGAAGGTCTCAGAGCTATATTAAGCTGTATTACCTGGGCCGCTAATAACAACACAAGGCTTAAAATAGCAGAAAGTCTCCAAGCCGCAACCCCGCCGTACGCTACGGTCATCCATACGACGTATATATTTGCCATACCTGTTAAAACAAGAAAAGGAACAATAACATCTCTGTGCAGAAACATGAGCTGAGGCGCTAAGCCATAACGCTTTGATATCAGCCACTCTACATACACCCTGCCGAAAGCCGTCGCCATGCCGACCGCGACGCCGACGAGAATAGCTACCCAATTCATAACCGTATAATTTTATTTTCAATATATTTTTTGTGGTGAAAATTCCACAACCGACATACTGCGACGTTGTGTTTTCAATAACTATAGGGGTAGTTATGAAAGCGCCAGCAGCGGCCTTCCTCTGGCCTCTGTGGCATATTTTCTTCACCTCGGTGGGGCTTTACCTAGTCTTCACAGAGCCGCGAGCACGGCCATATAGGCCAACAAAGGCGCTCCGCACGCAGTACATCGGGCGACTTCCCGCTTCGGCGTTACTCTAAACGGCAACTTTCTCCCCATAATCCAGGAGATAAACGCCGCAGTTGCCGCTACCGAGGCCACGTACTCAATACCCTTATGTAAAGTAAAGCTATAGTCCTTCTCAACTCTTTTCATAATTATAAGATACATGGCATGAAATCCAAATGAGATTACATAATACCATATAAAAACCTCGGGGAGAAAATATATACTTATAAAAAAAGGTGCTAGGATAATTTCTGAAATTCTTAATACCCCCACTCTAAACCAATATAAGATACCAGATAAATAGTCTATATAATATTTGAGAGGTAATTTGCTTTTTATTAAGATAGGAAAAGATTGAAAGCTCCCAAACGCCCATCTTGTCTGCTGAATGATATATGCAGACGCCGTAATAGGAGGCTCACCGTACCACAGCAACTCAGCGTCTATATACGCGGAGGAAAAGCCTAGCTCGTGTATTTTTATTGAAGTAGCTAAGTCTTCAGTTATGACATCCTCCACGAAGCCGCCGGCCTTTACCAGCGCCTCTGTTTTAAAGACAGTGCCGGAGCCCAACGAGAAAGCCGAAGAGC
The DNA here is from genome assembly GCF_049971835.1 of Pyrobaculum sp. Taxonomy (NCBI): domain Archaea; kingdom Thermoproteati; phylum Thermoproteota; class Thermoprotei; order Thermoproteales; family Thermoproteaceae; genus Pyrobaculum; species Pyrobaculum sp. The sequence goes on along the minus strand of NZ_JBMFKV010000292.1, from coordinate 745 downwards.
CGTGTCTCGCTCTCATAACGACTCTGAGGAAAGGTAGCTGTTGATGCCACGCCGCTCTGGCCATGGGGCTCTGCAACTCGCTGTATAACTGAGGCGCTTGTACAAAGGCAACGCCGTCGCGGAAAAACGACATAACTACGTCAAAGAAGTTATCGGCAGGCCTCTGGTCAGCGTCGAACACAGCCACATATTCATAGCCGCGGCCAAATTTTCTAAGAGCATCGTTTAGCGCGCCGGCTTTAAACCCCCTCCTCTCTCCTCTGTGGAAATATACAGCGTTAACCTCGGCGCACGCCTTCTCTATTCGCTGTCTCAGCTCCCTATCTGTCGAGTCGTCTACTACGTACACCTCTCCACGTCCCCTAAGCGCGGATTTTATAGATCTAATAGTACCCTTTACTAGCTCTGGATCCTCGTTATATACAGGTATAAAGACTGCAACTCTAAAAGTAGGCTCTCTTAAAACTAACGGATATCTATGCCTAGTACTCCTCACCCACTGCCATATAAATACTGCAGACATGAAAAAGTCGATTGTTATTATTAACCACAGTGGATAACCAAGCCAGAGGGGAGTACTATAAAATATAGTTAAGAGGATTGGAGATATAAAAATAAATAAAACTATTAATATGTTTATATAAATCACATTTTGTATCTATATGGTTAATTATCATATACCATATAAATTGTTAATTTTTTATTAATAGCTATATGAGAAACTAACGACGACCAGAAAGTATAT
>NZ_JBMFKV010000291.1:0-1976 GCF_049971835.1 Pyrobaculum sp. | reverse complement strand
AGCGATCGCCGCCACATACATCTCGCTGGGTCCGCGGCGGCAGATGAGGCTTGGAGGCGTCGCCCCTCGCCTCCGCGGCTCTAGTCCGGCTGGTGGGAGGGGGGCCCCGCCTCGCGCCGCCACTAGACGTGTGTAAATATTGGCGTTTTGATACCTCGGCTACGTCCGCGGCTTAGGTTGGTGCGGCCGGTGGGTTTTGTTTATAAAGTCCGCACATTTACTAGTTATGGGTTCTAGTGTTGTGAAGTTCCGCGGGGCCCACAGGTATCTAGATTCCTCGCCCCGCCTGGTGGATCTCAGGGGCCGCAACATGTTGGTAAACGCGGCGAGGTGGCTGGTGGCCGCGGCCTCTCATAGAGCCGAGGCCGTCCACGTCGACGTCGCCGCCGAGGGCGCCCCGCGGGATTTGCTGAGGGAGCTCGCCTACTTCCTACACCCGGCCGCCGTGGGCGACGCGAATCAGTTGACATGCGGCCTGGGGAGCGAGGCGTGCGTCCTATGCGGCAGGCCCGCCGAGGCGAGGACCTACGCGGCGATCCTCGGCGAGGAGGTCTACAGCCACGTCGCGCGCGAGGGGGCGCTGGACCTGCCCTGCCTAGCCGCCAGGCTCTTCGGCAGAAGCGCCAACAAGCCGGCCTTTCTCTTCGCCATATACAGGAGGGCCGCGGGGGACTTCCCCCACTGGTTCAACAAAGCCAAGTGGCTGAAGCATTACGGCATCTCCGTGGGCTTCCTAAGACACGGAGAGGAAGTGAAGTGCATGGACGACGCCGCAGTGTTGAGGTACTGCGACGTGGCGGTGGCCGTCGTGGGGGTGGAAAGCAACTGCGTCAAGGGCCACTTCGATAGCTACGCGAAGGCCGTGCGGGAGGCGACGCGGCGAGACCACACATACGCCGAGCTCGCTGGCCTCAGGGAGGAGTTCCTGAGGAAATTGGCCGAGGAGGTGGGGGCGCCGCTGAGAGCTGTGTACCAGCCGGAGGGGGGAGGGGTGCCGGAGGGCTTCGTCCCCCAGCTCTCGGGGGTCAACGCGGGCGGGGAGCTAGACGAGGTCGACACCGAGAGGCTGGCCGGGGCGGCGGGGACCAACACCGTTTTTGTAGTGAGGTTCGACGGGGATAGATTCGGCTCGAGGGCGAGAGAGGCGGGGCTCCCGGAGGAGGAGCTCGCCAAGTTCAAATCAGCCGTGTCCGCCCACATCGAGGTGGGGCCAAGGGGAGCGTACAGATCAGCGGTGGTCTACGCCGGGGGCGACGAGAACATGTTCGTAGCGGCCACCAAGTCGGTGGAGGACGTGCTGGCCGTGCTGAGGAACGTAAGGCGGCTGTTCACGTCGACCCTAGGGACGACTATCTCCGCCGGCGTCGTGGCGGCCAGGTACAAAATGCCCATGTACCACATAGCGAGGCTGGCCAACGAGGCGGCTGAGGCGGCCAAGGCCGCAGGCAGAGACGCCGTGGCCCTCCTCTACGCCAAATCTCTGCTGTCCAGGGAGTTCGGCGTGGCCAAGTTCAGCGACCTCGACGAATTTCTCCGCGCCGCGAGGCGCTACCTCGACGAGAGGCCCCCGCTACCGGAGGAGCCCCAGTGTAGAGACGCCGCGCTGAGCCACCTACTGCCCGGGCTACCCAAGAGCGAGGCGGCCGCCGCGTTTATGATAAATACGGCGCTGTTGATGGAGCTATGATAGCCTACGCCCTGCGGCTGGAGACCCCCACAGCATCCACCTACGCCACCGAGGCGGCGGCCTACGGGCCCGCGTCGATCGCCTACAGATACGCCGGCTTCATCCCCGCCACCACCTTCTACGGCATATGCGCCTCCCGGAGTTGCCCCGACAAGAAGGACCTCCAATGCGCCGCGGCCAGCAAGTGCGGCGACCAGATCTTCTACCCAGCCCTCCCAGCCGACGGATCGCTACGCGGCGTGGCCGCCTGCGAAAAGGACGAGTGCATCTACGTCGGCTTCTGCTCCCT
>NZ_JBMFKV010000290.1:0-1996 GCF_049971835.1 Pyrobaculum sp. | reverse complement strand
CCGGCTTAACCCGTCCATACACCACGTTCAACGTATCGAAAACCGCGGCGACGTACACCACCACGGGGCCCTCGCCGCACCTCTCGTCCACATCCGCCGGATCCGCCATGTATTCCTCCTTGAGGAGGTAGACCCCCCTCGGCGGCGGCCCCCAGTACATCTCCCACCCGGCGCCCAGCCAAGACCTTACCTGGCTTATAGACACCTCCATAACGCTACGACGATTCGTACAAAACCTCGGCGGCGCCGTGTTTTGTACGGCCCGCCGTCTCGTACACGTCGCGGTACCTCCCAAGTGCCATATCTATATGAGCCATCCGGCCCGTGTCCAGCCAGTACAGCCACTCCGCCAAGTGTCTATTACGCCGATCCCTCCACCGACTCCACGCCACCCATGAGTAGCCCCGCGTCCACGCCAGCTCCCTAAGCCAGAGCGGGAAGGCGCTTCTAAACACCTCAAGCGGCCTGCTCCTCGGCACGGCCGAAACCCACTTGAAAAGAGAAGGCGCCCTGCTACGCCATATGTACCTCCGCCCCCCGTCGCTCAACACAGTTAGTAAATAGCAGGGGGAGACTTGTAGCCGCACGTCCACCACCCCGCTGTCGGCAACCAGCGGCCACCTCGCCCTCCAGCGGGGCTCCACATAGCCGCCCTCTACATAGAGCATCCACTCCTCTCTGTAGCGCCCCGCCACCCGAAGCCCCCTGAGGCCGAGCTGAAACGCCTCGGGATTCTCCGCCACATAGCCCACAAGCCCGTCCACGTCCACAGCCACGTGTCTAAACCTCCTCAACAGCTCCTTCACGAAATCCTCCCCCAGCAAATCCACCCAATCCCCGGGATTGTAGTGGAGGAATATACAGGGGTCAACCCGTGGTCTATACACGTAATTACATCCCCCTTTTAAACACCTTAAAGAGGAAGTGGTGGACCGGCCGGGATTCGAACCCTATCCCAAGCCCCCTCGCGGGGACTTGACGGGACCGCCCGCGTGCAAGGCGGGCATCCTTCCGCTAGACTACCGGCCCTTTACATATATAGTACGCGTTTTTAAGCTTTTCCCACTACCACCAACGCGGCAGAGGCGCAGGCGGGGGAGCAGGCTTCACCACGACGAATCCTCTGGAGGTCTTGACGCCGTGTTTACACGTCCTCATAGCTTCAAACAACACGTTACCTAGATGATTCAGCACTAGGATGGCCTCTCTGCCCTCCTCCACGGCGGCCATCCTCCTCTCGGCCCACCTCACCCATGCCCTGGCATTGTTAACAGCTACGCAACACCTGTCTAGACAGTACAGCCACCCCAGCGGGGAGTCGGGCAAGAGAGGTAGGATACACCTCAGAGCTTTGTTAAGCATATATAGACTCCTACCGTAGTATTTATCGTCACCTGTGGCTAGGTAGAGACCTAGATTAAACAAGGACCAGTACGCCCTACTCAGACATTTTTTCTGTCTTCTACACACCACAGCCGCGTAGTTTATGTACCCCAGGGCGGCCTCCAAGGCGCCGAACACCTTGATGATATTCGACGCCTTCGAGACGCACATCTGGCGCCCCAGCCACAGAACTTCTGTGTCGCCTAGATCACCCGGGCAGGTCCCCGCCAATACACAGGGCTTGCTTAATACAGGCACTAGAAGTTATATACCCTACTTAAAATCTACACTCGCAACAACTACCGAAGGCGACGTTTTTATTATCCTCCACACAGCATCGTAGACACCCTCCACCAGCGGTATAGTTATCCTATTACCCTCCACATGCACCTCTACTCTCCTACTCATAGCTCTTAACTCACCCACAATACGTCGATATATCAAATCTACCATATAGGGCGTCGATACGGTTATGGATACCCGCCTCTCCATATATAGGAATTTGGGAGAGATTAATAAATTTTTCCCCACATTATATACACGGCGTGTGAAAAACCTTAAAAAACACCAGCATTAAAAGTAACGAGCCCGGTCGTCTAGCGGCCAAGGATGC
>NZ_JBMFKV010000289.1:0-2000 GCF_049971835.1 Pyrobaculum sp. | reverse complement strand
ACCACAGCCTTGGGCGTGACGTGGCGCTCGCCCCAAGGCGTCGCCACCTTGCCGTGGGCGGCCTTCACCGTCCACCCGGCCCAATCCGCCGACTCTACGCGGTCGCACAGCCCGAGCCTTCTTATGACTAGGGGCGATCCCGTGCCGAAGAGGTGGATTCTGTGGGGCTCGGCTGCGTGGAGCGCGGCCTCCACCACGGCGTATCTATGTCTTGTGATGTACGGCACGGCGCCGCCTACTCCGATCACGCCGTCGTAGGCGGCGGCGATGCGCCTAAGCATCGCGGATCAGCTCCACGTGCGGCGTGACGTGCACCACGGGGGCCAGCTGGCAGGGCGCGGATAGCCACCTCGCCAAGTTCCTCATCTCAATCCTCCACCACTCCAGCGGCGATGCGCCAGGGGGAGGCGGGACGTCTGGCGCGAAGCACAACTCGGCGCCTATCTCGCGGCAGAGGCGGCAGATCTCCTCCGGAGACGGGAGCTGGGCCCCCCGCTTCAACGCAAGGAAACCACCGCTGTCCAGCGCCACGGCGACGGCCGCGGCAGGCCTCGGCCTCATCTGCGCCGCGTTGAGCATGGCGTAGTGCGCGAACGGAATCTCTGGCGAGCGGGGAGCGTAGGTGAGGTACAGCCTCACGCTCGCGGAATTACCCAGACGCCGCCCACCTCCACGGCGAACGGCGCGCGCGAGGAGAGGTAGTAGAGACAGCGGCCCGAGGGCAGGCCGCCCACCCGCTCCACCTCAACCCGCCCCTCCGCCCTGGGCGGGCGGTCGCACGGCGCGAACACCGCTATCTCGTACCTCGCCTCCCCCGCCTCCTCCACCTCGACCGCGCTGAGGAACCTGGCGAAGGCCTCGGCGTCCATGTACCGCGCCTCGAACCAGCGGTCGAAGACCAGCGCTTCAAAGGGCTCTCTGGAGTAGCACAGACAGCCGCGTGGTTTAAGAGGCGTACACCTAGCCCTCCCCCTCACCTGACAGCCCCTCGTGACTATGGCGTAGGGCACGGGGAGCCAGGAGAAAAATCTAATTTGGAATAAAAAAGGGGGATTAAGACTGGGCCAGGTTTGCGATATCTTTGAATTTCACTTTTTCAATAGTTCCGTTGAACAATATGACGTATTGGTCGCGCTCTACCAAACGGTGTATCTTCCCACTCCCCGGCGTCTGTGCCCCCCGCGTGAGGGGCGTGAGGGGCGGGCGGGAGGTAGCGGGAATCCGCGCGGGGGTGAGCACCACCGGGGAGTGGGACAGTAGCATGCGGCTGTCCGGATATGCGTTAATCGTCAAGAGATATGGCCGCATCATTGCTACAAACGCTTGGGCATAGCTTTCGTTGATAATGAATGCGAAACTATCGTCTAGTATTATGGGTAACGGGATTTTGGGGCGAACTGCGTATAGCAATCCAAGTGTTAGACGCCTATAAGGCTCATCGTAATTTTGCAAACACGTCGGAATGAATATTTTGTCATTCTGCTTAAGCTTCATGATCATTTCCAGACGGGATTTTATCCATTCAGCGATATCTGGCTTAAACTTCGATTCAACTGTACTAATGAGGCTCTCAATGCTCCCATTGACGTATAACGTTAACCTATCTATGGCAGGCATTATAGATCTCTCCGCTGTAAAATGCAATGCAGAAGCAATGTGTTGTAGAACCACTTTCTCCTCTATTGCTATAGCTTTTTCGTCATCACATTCCTTAGTCCTAATTAAAAGAGCACTATCGCGTTTAACGCGTAGCAACGCCCTAATAAATGTCGTTTTGCCGCTCCCCGGCGGGCCGGCCACGAGGCCGGCCCACCTACCGCTATTCTCCCACAACCATCTCAATACTTTTTCTACCTTGCCCATGTGAGGATCTGGAAAAAACTAGACGTGGAATTAAAGCAACGGCTCCAAGTCCAGCTCCTCCCACCGGCCTATGTAATCGGCGACGCGGTGAACTACGGTTTTAATGACACGCGTCTTGCCGTCGATGTACAGCCTGG
>NZ_JBMFKV010000288.1:0-2008 GCF_049971835.1 Pyrobaculum sp. | reverse complement strand
CCCGCCGTCTTCGTATAAGCTTGTCGGAGGCTTTCGTATATGCTGTCGGCGGGTTTCGTACAAACCTGTGTAAAGGGCCTGGAACACGGCGGGGGGCCGCGCCGTTCGTATAAACTTCGTATAGGTGTCCATTTTTACGTTTGTAGAAGAAGTCCGCTTTACAAATATATTTGTCAAACCGGGTCCGTTTCGATGTGTGTATACACCGGCCTTGTCTCGTGTAGAGTAGCCGCCGGAGGCTGTGTCTACCCCCCGCGGCTTTGAGGCTCTTGACAGATGTCAAGCGGCGGGCGCCCGCCCTGCTCAGCCGCACCGTTCCCACAGCTGTGGGAAAAGTTACACATCTGTAGAAACTGTTAAAAACCGCGCAGACATCTCTGTCATGGAGACCAAAACAAAAGACTCCTACCGGTCAATTAAGGTGACGGACAGATCTTATGAACTCTTGAAAAAGGCGTCCGTAGCGACGGGTCTGAAGATTAGCACGGTGGTGGAGAGGACGCCGCGGTGTCCTGCGTGCGGCGGCCTCCTCGTGGAGTGGGGCGGTGTGCTTGTCTGCGCCTCGTGCGGGAGGAGGTACAGGCTTGTTGAGGCATGAGCGAGCTCTGCGCCCCCTCGACCGCCAGGGAGACAGCAGACTCGGCATACGTAGTCTACAGGTGCGGAAGGGAGGTGAAGTACGAGGTGGAGGTGGCTCTGCTGGGGGAGGGCGTCATGCGCCTCGTGGTGAAGGACGCCGAGAAGAACAAGGTGTACGGCGCCGACGTGAAGAGGGAAAAGGTGTTCCAGTTCGTGCTGAGCAAAACTAGGGAGAAGGCGCTGGCGTGGTACGTCGACGTAGTCGCCGACCGCCTCGCCGGGGGCGGAGGCGGAGGAGGCCCCGAGGTGGAGGTGGAGCACGCCGTCTACCCCCTCGGACTCAGCGACGTGTACTACTTCCTCTCAGACGGTGGGTGGCGGAAGATTGAACTGCAGGGCGCCTCTATCTTCGCCGACGCGGCGGAGGTGGAGGCGCCTAAGTGGATCGTCAAAAACATGCCACACGCAGTGTACCACCTCCCCCCCGGCGACGCCTCCCTGTACAAAATGGATATCATATACGAGACCGACGAACTGCTGAGGGAGCTTCGCGACGTGATATATGCCTACGTCTCCATGGTTAAGAAGTACCTAGACGTGTCGGCTACCTGGACGCTTCTTACGTACGCGCGGCACGCCTTCCGCTACGCCGAGTACCTCCGCATCCACAAAGCCGGCTTCGGCTCCGGCGGCTCCACGGCGGCTAAGGTAGTCACGATGCTCAGCGCAAGAGGAATCAAGCCGCTGATAGACCCCTCCCCCGCCTCCGCCGTCAGGCTGTTCCACAGCGTCAAGGGCACGGTAAACGTGGATGAAGTTAGAGGAGAGCTCCCGGAGGAGAGGGTGGAGCTCCTCCGCCTTCTCGTCGAGGGGGCGTTCGACGTGGACAACTTGACCGCGAGGGTTGAGAACGGCGAGGTTGTTCTCTACAGCCTCTACAGCAACCTCGTGGTTGTGGACACGGGGCTGAGGTACACTTCCCTGTCTGCTGAGAGGCGGGCGTGGACGATAAGACTCACTAGAGACGCGTCGAGGATGACTAACCTAGACGCGGCGCTGGAAGACGCGAAAAAACTCGCGCCTCGGCTCTACGCCTGGGGGCTTGTGTTTCCAATCGCGGCGCGGCGCTACGTCGAGATGCACCGCCACGTGCAGGGCCTCGGCGCCTTGATGGCGCTGAGAGACTTCCTCCGCGCCTCCGACCCCGCAATCGCCGACAGCGCGTACGAGACGGTGAGGGAGCAGTTGGAGCACGCCTTCGCCACAGCTGTGGCGACCGACCCCATCCGCCGGGTCCTCGACGCCGTACAGCAGTTGGTGGAGGATGCCGTACAGCAGATAGAGCAGAGGGCCGGCCAGCGCATCGGCCCAGGCGTCGACGTCCCCCCATCCGCCGTCCCCGAGCCCTGGATGTACGACGGCGGCTGTC
>NZ_JBMFKV010000287.1:0-2010 GCF_049971835.1 Pyrobaculum sp. | reverse complement strand
TATAGGAGGTACAAGAGGGCTCTGGAGAAGGCCGAGAGGACGACGGTCTACGTTGTCGAGGCTGTGGTGGAGTGCAGAGGCCGCATATCGGCGAATGGAGAGGTGTACGTCAAGCCTGCTGTGGAGAAGGTGGACTTGACTTTCTTCGCCTCGCCGCGCTTTAGGGTGCTGGTGGTGTCGAGGAGTAGGCGTATTGCGGTTAAATGCGGCGGCTATGTGGTTTACGAGGCTGAGGGGGAGGAGGTGCCCCTCGCCGTGGCTAAGTTCCTTGTCGCAAAATTCCATGAGGGTAAGGACTAAGAAGGGCGTATTCGAGCTTAAGCCAGACTCTCCGGCCAACTACCGGAGGTTGTACGTAGACGTCTTTTCGGTGGCGGCGGCGCTGAGCGAGCCGGAGGAGTTGTTTAGATCTGCCGCGGAGGCTGGTCTTGATGCCGTTTTCGTTGTGGACGCCTGGAGCGAGACCCACATGCCCCTCGCGAGGCGCTACCTGGAGCTCTGCGCCAAGTACGGAATCAACTGCCGCCTTTCTGAGCGGAGGCCCGCCGAGATATATGCCGCTGAGCTGTGCGAAAGAGAATGCGGAGGGAGATGCGCCGTGGTGACAAGGGACTACGACGCCGTTGCGGTAGTCAGGAAGTGCGCCGTCCTTCTGTTTAGAGGAGGTAGGTTTTGGAGTGTGTGCGGCGTGGAGAAGGTTTATTAGCCGCTCTCCGCGTCTCTACATGGGGCGTCCTTATGTAAAGTGGATAGTGGTTGACGAGCCTTTAAGTAGCATCTACAGAATTGGTTGCCTCCAAGTAAAAGACGGCTACCTCTACACAGTGGGCGAGCTCGTCATCGACGAGGGCGAGAAGTGGAAACGAGGCTGGCGTGTGGAAAAGCGTAGAGCTGAAGACGGGAGGGCGGTGAAAACTCGGAGTAAGTGGAGTCCGCCTGATTATACCAAGTGTGTAGTGGCGGGGGATAAGCTGGTGTTTTGGGAGTGGCATTTCTACGTATTCGACCTCAATCTAAAATTGGTTAGAAAAGTGTATAGGAGGCTTGGAGATCACCCCTCTATAACCACAGACGGCCGCTATATATACACCGTGTCTGAGCACTGGTCCTTCTGGGTTGTAGAAAAGTGGGATCTCGACGTGACTCGAAAAATCATCTCATACGAGGTGGATTGGCTGTCAGACGATCGAGATAGGCCGATAGAATTTCGCAGTATAGCGGTTAACCCAGTCACGGGGCACATCTGGCTTCCTGGCTGTGTGGACTGCGGCAGATATCCAGAGTGGCGGATTGTGGTTGTTGGCAAGAGGACGCACCGGCGGAAGTGGGCGCGTACCAGAATTTTAAAACCTCAGATAAGCGGCGACGCGAATGGGGTTGTCTTCGACGAGGATGGCAACGCCTACGTCTACGGCTACGAGGGAGTTGTGAAGTATAGCAAATACGGAAAACTACTGGCAAAGACAGAGCTGAAGTACGAAGAATTCGCTGGCGGTGTGTATAGAGGGGGCTTGCTGTACCTAATCAGCTGGGGATCTGCGCTCTACGTCTTCGACTCAGATTTGAGAAAAGTCGAGGAGATTGACTTGAAGCCGGAGATTTCGAAACATCCCCAAATTGCAAAACACATGGGGGAGGGCAGTTATTTGGTGAGTTCAGTTACGACATCCGACAGAGAGACGATTTACGTAGCCGGACGGGTTGAAAACGTGGGGAAAAGAGACGTGGGCTTCATATACGCCCTCGCCCTATGACCCCCATCCACCAGCCCCCACTAGCCGTCTACGGCGGCTGTCTAGAGCACCCCCAAGTCGTCTGCGTAAGGTCGAGGGAGGAGCTCCTCAGCCACGTCGGCAGGAGCTTCCTCGTGGTGGTGGGGGACGAGGCCCTGGCGAGAGAGCTGGAGGCGGCCTACTTCACAGAAGAGGAGTGGGTCGAGTTCGTAAGATTTTTCCAAGAGGAGGTGAAGAAAGGCCGTGCCTAAGAAGGCGGAGGCTCCCGAGGACTGCC
>NZ_JBMFKV010000286.1:0-2013 GCF_049971835.1 Pyrobaculum sp. | reverse complement strand
GGCCGGGCCCCTTTGAGGCTTCAATTAATACGATTGAGCTGAGGCAAGGGATCGAGGGAATGTTTACAATCACCGCCATAAACAAGGGATTTGACGCCGAGGTAGTCAGCCTAACACTGTCAGAAGGCAGATACAGCATCGACGCACCGCGAAGAGTCGGTGAGGGAGGCACGGCAACGTTCACCATACGCTTCACCCCCGAGAGGGCTGGTGTTTACGAAATAAAAGCGACGCTACGCTACAAGTCGCCGGCGACTGGAGAAGAGTACGAAGACGTCTTTACAATACCCCTAAAGGTCTACGCACAGCTGAGAGTCGAGGCAGTGGATCATACCGGAAGGCCCCTAGACATCACACCCGTCATAAGCGGCGAAGCGGTGCGGGAGAGGTGGCTTCTGCCAGGTACCTATACCATTGAAGTGCCCCAGATAGTGACGCTGGGAGCTGACGCCAGAGCCGTATTTGAAAGGTGGGAAGGGGCGACGGGTGGCAACACTGGGACGGTAGTCCTAAGAGAAAACACAGTAGTAAGGGCTGTCTACAGCAGGCAGTACAGAGTCGCCGTAATACTCGCGCCAGCAGGAACAAATTACGACACGTGGGTCAGAGCAGGTGACGTATACTCGCCTCCAATCAGTCGATATGTTACAGTAGGCGAAGGCGCCAGGTGGGCGCTAAAAGACGTGGTCATAAACGGAGTCTCCCAAGGCGCTACTGAAAGGCCACAAATCCGCATAAACGGGCCGACCGAGGTAAAGGCTGTGTGGGCCAAAGAGTATCTCATAGCCGTCGACTGCGGCGAGGTTAGATGCATAGACGGGCAGAACCGCGTCGAGAGGTGGGTAGAACAGGGCTCTGTAGCCCAGTTCCGCCTAGATCAAATAGTACCCGCCGGCGAGAGGGTTAGGTGGCGGCTCGACGGAAACCCGGTAGTTGAAATAAAAGCAACAGAGCCCTACACCGTAAGGCCTAGATATATAAAGCAGTACCTACTACGCATAGGATACATAGTCAAGACAGCCCAGGGCGAAGCTGAGAGGAAAGCCGTAAGGGAGGAGTGGGTAGACACGGGCTCACAATACACCGTCGACATAAGCCTCTTCAAACCCGTTGAGGCACAGGGCATCCGCTACATGAACACAGGCCTCGTCGTCGACGGGGCGTCGGCCCCCGCCACATTCACAGTGACGGCGCCCCACGACGTCTACATTGTGTGGAATAAGGAGTATCTAGTTGAGGTAGAAACCCCCATCGGCTCGGCCTCCGGCGGCGGGTGGTATCTGGCAGGTTCCTACGCCACGGTGTCTATAGATCAGCCAGTGCGAGGCTTTTTGATAAAAGACAGATTCGAGGGATGGGTAGATCAAAACGGCAACACCTACAAAAACGCCACCATCACTATACAGGTGAACCAGCCCATGAGGTTAACAGCGACTTGGGCTAAAGACTACACAGAAGCCGCGGCCCTAGGCGTCGGCGTTTCCGCCAGCGGCCTACTAGGCTGGAGGAGAAAAGAAGTTACTAGAGTCATCAACACATTAACCCGCAGAAGAGAAGTAAAAGAGGAGCTGGAAGTCCAGCCATACGCCGTCGTCGAGACGCGGGTTAGGGAAGAAGATAAGACAGCGGTTAGAACAACTGAAGAGGAAGAGAAGAAATAATTCTACGAAGTCCTGAATACCAGTTTTATTTCGCCAGCCACAGAAATCACGTCGCCATCGCTGAGCTTCTGCGGGCCCCTACCTCTTATATCCACGCCGTTGAGAAAAGTGCCATTTGCAGAACCCAGATCTTCTATAAACCACTCATCGCCCATCTTAAACACCCGGAAGTGGCGGGTAGATATATACATAAGCTTGTAGCCAGGTACATACGCAACAAAGTCGGGTCTGCCAAACACTCTCTCCCCGTCAATCCTAAAAACAGAGTTCGTACCCACTATAACCAAGGCAGGGGTCTGTGCCATGGACCGCTCTACCTTGGGCGCCTCAGGTGGAGGTCGACTTATCGGCG
>NZ_JBMFKV010000285.1:0-2022 GCF_049971835.1 Pyrobaculum sp. | reverse complement strand
GTATGCGGAGGCCCGCGTCGCAAGTCGGCTGGCTTGGCTCAAGGGGGCCGTCGTATTAGCAAGGCCCGTATACGTAGCCTGAGGCGTTGGCCACCTCGCCGGCTGGGCACGGAGGGGGCGGCTTGGCGACGCCTAGACGAATCATAAGCTCACTCCGGAAAGATATAACAGCGGCATAGTTGTAGAAGAGCCAAAGCAAAAAGAAACCTATGAGAGAGATAATTAATGGCGTCAACCTCCTCGTCCCTATCGTTAAAAACACGGGGACAGCCACAATCACAAATTAGCTATGTAAAGCAAGGCGGCGTCTAAGATATAAGGCGGTATGAAGATCAGTACAAACGAAGCGATAAGAAGTAAGAGGAGTAGTAATAGAAAAAAGGTGTGCTTAGTAGTGGTCTACGGAGAATATTCAAGCCGCTATAGCATCTCTGCTACCTTTATGCCACCTGTGGAGATAAATAGCCGCTGGTGATGCCAGCGCTATCAACAAGGCGATTACCCATAGAGGCGGCGCATCGCGGGGCTGTGTGAATTTGTCGTATCCGGTTTTAGGCCAGAATTCAAGTATCAGCGGCGATTTGCAGTATCCGGAGAGCTCGACGAAGCGCCTCGCTATTTTTTCCGCCGTCTTTTCATCTGGCGGCCTCGTGTCGTTGGGGTACGGGAAGACGAATACCCGGGGGCCTGCGTGGGATAGTGAAAAGATGTGGATAATGCCCTGGACGCCCCTCTCTGTTTCTCTCACGGTCCCCATCTCCCTTTCTAGTTGCATCGCGGCGTTTCTAAGCCTCTCAGCCTCCTCGCCGTCATCCACCCAGTATGGGCCTACCGTCACGTAGGCCGAGAAGTCGCCTAGCCTCTCCTTAACAGCTTTGATTATTTTCTCAGCCTCGGCGAAGCTTGTGGTTGTTATGATTAGGGGGGCGCCGCGTTCTATCCAGACTTGGACCTTCTCCGTCTTCTTAACAACGAAGTTGATTACGGCGACCTCCCGTCGGCCACCTTGCGCAGTCCCGTTTTCCCTAAGCCCCCTGGATGGATCTCTGTAGACTTTCAACCCAAGCGCCCTGCTTACAGCAGCCTCTAGCTCTGTGTAGTTGCCGGCGGCCACTTTCACAACCTTAGATACTTGATACGCTCCCTTACCTGCGTTCGAGGCCCCGTAGATGCTGACCCCCACCTCCACCTCTGGACCTACGAGAGGTAAGACGGCGTCCACAAGTTCTTCAAAGCTGTGTGATGGGGGCGGCGGAGGCTTCTCCATCCTTGGGAGCGACAGCATGGGGGTCGTGTCGTTGAAACTCCTCGCCACGTAGACATACGCCGAGCATCTGCCCAGGTCAAACACGTGGGCAGGCCTCAGGACGTCTGTCAGCGCTGTTAGGTTCACCACAACCACAGAGCCGTGTCTCTCAACAAGCGACGCGCTGGAGGCGGCTAGCGCCAGCGACGCCAGAAGAACGAGGGCGAACCTACTGAGCCACATAGGGATACACGCCATAGTACTTGATTGCGTAGTCAGCAGACTGCACTAAAACATAGTAGTACGGACCGCCTGGAGGTATCGCGCCTATTACAATGCCTATTGCCCTTACACCGCACAGCGAGCCCTTACATCCAGCTCTGAAGACTATGCCACCGCTGTCATGGTCTTGCGCGGACATTATATTATAATCGACGGCGTAGACTCTACCAGAGTACCTATCGTCAGGTTTTAGTTGCACGTAGTCGGAACCGGTGCACGAAGTCACATATCCAATCTTCCAAGCCCCGTAGCTGTAAGCCAGCTGCGCGTCCGGGATTACCTCTATGACCGGCGCCCAGCTCTGCCTCCAACCACATAACCCCGTGGGGACATAATAGCTAACTCCCCTGTTCACAACCCACCACACGGCGGCGTCGGGCTTAGAACGATCTGGCTCGTGGTATGCGTCATTGGTTCCCCAATCCACAGTATAGCCGGCGTAGTTGTTATCGCCACCCCCTACGTAATAGGGTTGAAATACTAGCTTTTGCCAA
>NZ_JBMFKV010000284.1:0-2029 GCF_049971835.1 Pyrobaculum sp. | reverse complement strand
GCGAAGCCGCCATAAATGACAACGAAGTAGTTGAAAATCGAAGTATACACAGCGCACCTCCGCTGAAGATCTTACAGCGTTTACAAAAGTTCTACACAAGCCTGTACATTCATTACATAGATTTTTTGACACACAGCGAGAGCCCGTGAAAAAAATGGGTCACGAAATCAGAAATATGAATTATAGAAAATACAAAATCAAAAAACGCGCGGACCCCCGCCGTTGCACGGTGAATGGATCATCTTTAAAAAATACATTACAGAAGTAAAGCACGGCCTCCCGCTGAAGTAATGAAGCGGCACAGTGCGCTGGACTGCGATCCCTCTGCACGCCGGTTAACGAGAAAAGGAACGTGGCGGCTTGACACCTTGCTCTTGCATCTTCTAAACACAGCGCGGATCGGGGCCTCCGCGCTTCTGTGGGCATTACAGACGTCACTTAAGGGATATAGAGGTGAGGAACACGGCAGAGAAATGCCGCGCGGATGATTTACATAGAAGGGGGCCCCAGATGGCGTCTATCTTCACGTGATCGGCTGGGCTGGAGCTCTGCCATCGGCAGGAGCGGCACCTACTCTGCAACACTGCGAGGCTTTTAAGCCATTCGCCGCCTGAAGCGGTCGCCGAGAGGCGGGGAGAGCCACACTTTAAATGGACGTAGGGATCGCTGTTGGCTCTTCGGTTTTTGCATATAGAGAGGCGCAAAACTCGAATTTATATTAGGTCGTTAAATCACCTAGGCTGTTTCATGTCCTGTACCCCGCGTGCTCAACGCCGTGAGTGTCATTAGAATGCCTCTTTAAATGCCGCGGGGTTGCCAGTGCATGAGGGGTTGCTTTGGCCCCCTCGGTGGACATATGTGGCTGACGTGTCTGGCTGGAACCTGGTGGGTCCTCATACAACATTCACACAATAATTTTTATACATCAGCGTATATCATTCCATGTTCGGCGCGGTTATACGAGAATTAGTGCAGGTAGTTGAGGTCGACACCTTGCCAATGTACCTTGCAACAGTCTGGCTGTACGCCTTGACGAATGATGGCCACAATACGCCGCTTGTAAACTATATAGATACGAGGATGATTGCCTGCAGGCTCCTAGAGCTGTTGAGGGTCGTGGACTACGTGGTGCAGAGGTGCAACTTGAGAGAGGTGAACGAGAAAATCCTTGAAAACATCGGCAGAGAGATGCGCTTCCGGGTTAAGAGATGCCCCAACTGCACGGCTGAGGAAAGGTACGCCGAATCGGATTTCGAAATTCTGCTTGAGATCCTGCCGGCGTCTCTGCTCATGCAAAAGGCGTGATGCGCGAAGAAGCTCGGCATCCCGCTGAACGTAAGAGTGCCGTTATAACCCTCCGAGACAGAGCGCTCTTTGAGAGACTACAGTGCCTCCTCCCCCGACCTGGCATGCCGTGGGACGAACTGCTCAAACGCTTCATCGAACAGCCAAGCAAGGTGTCGATCAAGAAGCTGGCCAAGCTTGAGCGAAAGATAGCGGAGCTCGAAGCCAAACTATAGTATATAATTACTAAAGGTCGTCGAGTGGGACGTAGTAACTGTAAAAGAGGCTGTGGAAGTTGGGGGTTGCGACGCCCGGCCATACATCGCTGTAATGATCCCCGCCAGGCTGGAGGAGGACGGCGAGTACCTAGCATCTGCTGAGGGCTCCTCTCCGCAGGACGGCGAGGGGGAGGGCGGTGCCTCTTTCGAGGTCGTCGCATCCTCCGACAAAATATTTGAGGTGGTTGTGGAGCTGGCGAAGAATAACAGGGGCTGTTTCCGCTTCTCCGGGTTAGCAAGACAGTCTGGCAAGTGGCTAGGCGGCATTGTAAGAAAAGAGGAGAACTTATACTGCCTACAGACCCGGTAAACCCCCGCCTTTTCCCCTCCCCCTACTTTCGTTTTACAGCGGTTTTACCTGCTGATTTGCGGCGCAGAGAGTCGATTGACTTAAATACCTGCCAGCGCCTGCTTACATGAGCACTAAGGGGAATCAACTCGTAAAGCAGATCGAGGGGCGGCAGGCT
>NZ_JBMFKV010000283.1:0-2036 GCF_049971835.1 Pyrobaculum sp. | reverse complement strand
CCACATGGTAGGCTCCGTACGAGTTCCTCCTGAGAATTTGGGCAAGTGTATACGGATATCTGCTGTCGGCCTCGGGAACTATCGTCCTCACGATGACTCTAAACGTTTCATTTATCGGCACGCCCTCCACATAAGCATAGCCGTATTTATCGCTGATAGGATTGTCGTAACGCGTCAAGTTGGATATACTGCGGGACATCTCGCCCGAGGCGGGTCTCGTCTTCACGCTGTAGACGCTGACGACAAAGCCTGATAGCCTATCCTTTGTATAGCCCTCAGGCGTCACGCTCCACACGCTGAACAGCAACGGCGACACAGCAAAGGTTATCGTGGACTTGAGCTGAGGCAGGAGTTTAACTGGGATGCGCACCTTTAGAGGCTTAAGCGTTGACGCGTTTACGGCGTTGATATCATAGCCGTAGTAGCTTAAAGACGCTGTGACTAACAGATACCCGTCCCCGGCCACAATTCCATTTTCGTCAACTGGCAACGCAAGTGGCATGGCGACCTCGTATTGATTACGTTGAAGACTGGACTCAAATACGTACGTCCCACCTTCGTACTCTACCTTCAACTTTAATACTCCACCTGGCAACGTGCTACCACATAAGTCACGCGGCAGTACGTTTAGAGTCACCAGCGCGACAGCCATGTGTACAAGGTGTTGCACTGAATACAGACGGCCAGCCCCCCGCCTTATCTCAACGTTGTAAACGGCCTTCACATCCTCGAGTTGTTTTTGAAGGACGTTGTATTCCCCTTCTAACGCGGCTCTTAAATTATCATCTGTCTCTATAAGCCAGCCCAACGGGCCTACGGCATATTTTCCAGACTGTAGAAGCGCCAGCGCAACACGTATACCGCCTAGGTATGCCTCGATCTTGTAATTCTGGCTCGAGGATATCTCTGTGTACTTACCGAAGAAATCCCTTAGATTAACTCTGTCTTCTAAACCACATATTTGTACAGAAGCCCCGCGCTCCAAAACTTCGACTATATCTGTGACGTTGTAATATTCAACTCTCTTGCTATCGATACACACAGTCCCGTACAGAGGTGACAGCGGTAGGTAGCCGCTAGCGTTGAAGAACGACATTACGTGCACTTTCTCACCGCCGACCATCAGAGGCGGTACGTCGTACGGGGGCAAAGCCAGCATGATACTATTATCCCACGGGTTCTTTACCACAGCTTCTAGGCCAATCTTGTCAAAGAGCACGCCCCCGCCTTCAATTCTGAACCTCAGATTAGTTAGAGAACTGGTTATAGTTAAGAACTTGCCGTTAGGCAGGATATTCCCGTCGTATTGATATAGCCTTATGGCCACGGGCAGTAGGGCAACGGTTAGATCAGTCCTCACGCTACCAGGCGCCTTTGCCACAATGGGATACACGCCCACAACCGCAGAGGTAGTGGCTCCCGACTCGGGATAGAAGTACTCAGCCACCAGCTTTGCCCTCAGACCCTCACCCACCTTTACCTCAGCTTTTCCGTCGGTTAGTTGCAACATCCCTATTGCAAAAGACAGCGTCGCCGGCGAGTATAGTCGCCTTACGGCTTCGACGAAGTCTGATCTCTGCATTGACCTATAGCAATCCATTAGATCTTTCAAAGTATCAACGGCTCTTCCTAGTTTCTTACCACATATATTAACTAATACGTCTCTCAAATTCTTCAAGGTAGGCGTCCAACGCACTTGATCTGTTGAGAACTCTACCCACTTACCGCCTATAAGAACCTGCACCTTTAGTGTAATATACTCGGGCAACAACACCGGGTTACCCTTTAAATCGTAGAGACCTGTCACCTCAACCCTGGCCGTGGGTACTCTCCACTCCACTAATATCCCGCCCTCTATAGGCACCACGCCTGGACCTTCTCCAAAGTCTCTGTCAGCCCTTCCGTAATCAAAGGTCTTGAACTCAAAGGGCACTATAAATGTGCCATAATCCGTCCTGTATCTGTAGATGACTATCCTATTCTTTGAGGTTATCACGGTCTGGGTGAGTTGCGTATCGACTAGGTCTAGGGTGCCG
>NZ_JBMFKV010000282.1:0-2055 GCF_049971835.1 Pyrobaculum sp. | reverse complement strand
TGCCGCACTACCCATACGCCTACCAAGCCGTCCCCGACGGGGCCCTCCTCTCCCTCCTCAAGGACCTCGCCTCTCTGCCGGAGACGGCGGTTGCGGTGGTGAGCGGGAGGCCGAGGGAGTTCCTAGAGGCGTGGCTGGGGCAGCTCCCCCTGTACCTCGCGGCGGAGCACGGAGCCTTCGTCAAAGAGCCCGGCGGGGAGTGGCGCCAGCTCTACCCCCTAGACACTGGGTGGAAAACAGCTGTGAAGAGGGTGATGGAGGAGTACGCCATGAAGACGCCTGGCTCCTATGTAGAGGAGAAGGAAACCGCCGTTGCGTGGCACTATCGAAACGTGGAGCCGGAGGCGGGCGAGCAGGCGGCGCAGAGGCTTTTAGAGGCGCTGTCCGGCCTCCTGGAGGGCGCCCCCGCGGTGGTGCTGAGGGGGAGTAAGGTGGTGGAGGTGAGGCCGGCCGGCGTGAGCAAAGGCGCGGCGGCTAGGTGGCTAATCGAGCGACTGCACCCCGACTTTGTCCTCGTGGCGGGGGACGACGCCACAGACGAGGACATGTTCAAGGCGGCGCCAGGGGAGGCGTATACTGTGAAGGTGGGGAGGGGCGACACGGCGGCGAGGTTCTACGTCCCGACCTACAAGCGGCTTAGGGAGCTTCTCCACAGCTTGAGAAAGGCGGCGGCTACCTCAGCCTAGCCACGAGAGCCTCGGCGAGTCTGGTGGCGAGCAGGTTCTCCGTCTTCCTCCTCCCGTGCCTCCCCATCTCCTCCCTCAGCTCCGGCTTCTTAACCAGCGTGGAGACGAGGCTGGCTACGCCGTCTATGTCCTCGGGGTTTCTCAGCCTCGCCCCGTCGACGCCGTCTGTGATATGGCAGGCGGCTCTTGAGGTGGGAGACGCGGCGTACGGCGTCCCGGCGTAGAGGTACTCCAGCGCCCGGATACCCATGGGCTCGTGGAGGGATAGATCCACCCCCAGTAGGGAGCCCCTGGCCACTGAGGCAACAGCCGAGGGGTCCTCCACCACTACGAGGTTCCTCCTCCTCGCGGCCTCCCTCCGGAGCCACGCCGCTGCATCCCCCCGGCCCACAACAGCCACGGCCGCTTGGGGCATCCTCTCGGCCAGCTTAACCAGCGCCCTGACGTTTTTCTCCTCTGTAAGCGGCCCGGCGTAGGACACCACCAGCTCAAAGTCCTCTAGGAGGGGCGGCCTCCCGGCGGCGGCGAGGGCCTCCGGGTAGTCCGGGTCAATCCACCACTTCCCCTCTATAACTCTGTCCGCGGGGACGCGGAATTGCCTAATAGCCTCCGCCTCCTCTCTACAGCTCACGACGACAGCCGCCGCCTGTCTGAGGACTTGGGGGAGGTTCAAGGTGGACCATATACTCCTAGAAACCGCCTCCACGGGGCTGGCGCCGTGGGCACCTGTGGGGTATACGGGGACGTAAACGAGGGCAGGCGGCTTCTCCGCCTCCCCCGACTGGGCCAGCATCTTTTTTATAGTTACCCACTTAGCCGCCTCCTCCGGGCCGTTCCAGAAGCTTGAAAAAACCACCACCGCGTCTACGCCGCGCCTCCTATCTACCGCGGCGAGGATTTTGGAAAAGCTCCTCAAAGCCACCGCGCCCGGCGGGAGCATAGACCTGGCGCTGAGGACCCTGATGGTGGGGACACCCGAGACGTCTCTCTCCAACTCGACGAAGCCCTCCTCGCTCTTCTCCACGGCCTCGGGGTCCACGGCCGGCTCGCCGTCGTGGTAGACGCTCGTCACCAGCCAAGCCTCGTGGCCTATCCGCCGCAGGGCCTTGACCAGTATAGCGGCGGCTCTGTGGGAGTCCTCCCAGTGGGAGCTCTGGGGGGCCACTACGGCGAAGTTCATTTCTTTTTCAAAGCCTCCAGCACCGCGGTGGCGATGAGAGCCGCCACTAGCCCCCAGGTTATGGGGGTGAGCATAGCCGTGAGGGTGGCTACGCTTATCCCGCCCTGCTCCAGGGCGAAGGTGATGACGACGAGGTAGAGGATTATGCGGATGTACTCAGCGACGGGTCCAATCGCCAGGCGGGTCTCG
>NZ_JBMFKV010000281.1:0-2056 GCF_049971835.1 Pyrobaculum sp. | reverse complement strand
ATTTAAGCGTGCCAGCCGTAACTACTCTATCTTGGTCAAAGCCTCTAACCTCTACTCTTGGCGTGGCGTTGGGGACCACTACCCAATGCCTAATATACAGAACGCCAATGTGGTTGACATTCCAACTGATGTCTCCCTCGCCCCCTTGGAATATTAACTTAGCGCCTGCCAAAACCGTACAGATTAACAATGCCGCAATGATAATACGCAACATATTAGAATTATGTGAATATTATAAAAACATTCTCCTATGCCAAACAACGCCCCGATATTCAGGTTTTAAAGTAATCTAAACAACGACGCCTCTTTTGTTTACGAAGCGCCTATCAGAGCCGTGTGAAGCGCGCTACGCTGTTGTAGATCAACAAATGTAAATATATATATGAGGTACAGTCGATAAAGGCAAAGAACGCTCCTTATGAAGCATTTAAAAGAGTAAAGGTAACAAATCTGGTGGTGAATTCTCCGCGGCTGAGTTTTACTCGTCTCCTGTTGCCTATTTCCTTCTTAGGATTAGGAGGGCGGCTATAACCCCGGCGATGATTATTATCATAGCGCCGATCACCGCAACGAGGGTGTTGGGGCTTTGTGTGGGCGCGGCTGAGGTCATCGGTGTCTCTGTTCGCCGTATTACATAAATCTGCGGTTCGGTTGTTATACGGGGCGTGTAAAGCTGGCAAGTAACCATCTTATCAACTCTCTCGCTTCTGTAGTCGGAGTATAGAACCTCAAGTATCTTAACGGCTTCGCCGCTGGGCACTTGTCCTATCACGGGGTTACTTCTCGGCGTTGTGGAGAGAAGGGCCGTTAGGGCGCCGGTGGTGACGTTTTCAAATTCTTGGCTTGGCGTGATGGGCCCCTCTACGAGTACCGCCAGCACGTCGCCGTATATTTTGACGGCGCAACTCTGTGTCTGTGTAATAAGCTCCACAGACGCCGCTTGGGCAAACAGCGCCAGCAGTAGGGTAAGCATTCCCCACACACCGGCCGAACCGTTTATTGTCATATCACTTCGAGACGTCTTGGCGCTGGGTATCTTCCGTCCTTACCTTTGTCTTATCTTCCTCTCTCACTCTTGTCTCCTCACCGGTGTACGGCCTCACCTCGAGCTCTACTGTAATCTCTTCTCTCTGCCTCTTTCTGAGCCTGTACATAGTTGCGGCGACTGCACCACCTGCCGCTACGGCTCCCAGCGCCGCCGCCGGCGTATAGTTTGTGGTGTAGTGGATGTAAATGGTAAGGGGAGCGTCGACGATCATAGATATGGAGGGGCTCCGGCCTGTGGCGGAGCCCGCCGTCCAGTCGGCGAATACGGCCGGCGTCAGTGGGTTGGAGGGTGGCTTGTACCTATCTGCACTGTCGGTAAATGTGGAGCCCTCGTCGACCCACGTGTAGTTCCGGGCCACATCCCTCCCGTCGTACATCACCACAACCTGTACCAGATATTGTTTTGTCCACAGAGGCTGGCACTGCATTGCCTTGTCGACCGCCACCTCGGCACTCTGGGCGCTGTAGGTTGTCCCGCCGCAACTCCACCCCCTCAACACATACCGCGTCTGCCCCCTCTCCACGACTGGGGGAACTGTCGCTGAGCCCTCCTCGACCCGCGCCGTGGGGCCGGCGGAGAGGCTTATCCTAGCCCCCTCGGCCAGCCACTGCTCTTTGTAGAGGGCAGTCACCTGGTCTGTGAACACAACTCTGTACTCCTTCTGCCACCGTAGGCGGCACCGCGCTGGCCGCTCTGCCACGAGCATCGCCGTGGCCCCTTGCGTCTCCAGCTTGCATCCCTCTGCGTCGAGGAGCCTTAGCCTGGCGTCGGGTGAGAGCTCGACGATGAGAGGCGTTTTCATGGTAAAGGCGGTGCCAACTGGTGTCCAATAGATCCCGCCGAGACGTCCCTGGGGGTCCTCCACGACGACTCTATATTCCTCTCTGTACTGCGCCGTGCAACTCACGGGCCCCACTACGGTTAAGGTACCCGTTGCGGGACAGCCCGTACCCGTCCACCCAGTGAAGATCTTCCTAGTGTCCCCCGTTGTTATCTCCTGCTGTATTG
>NZ_JBMFKV010000280.1:0-2063 GCF_049971835.1 Pyrobaculum sp. | reverse complement strand
CGTTGAAAAAAGCCGCAGGCGGTAGAGATATTGAGGAGTTCCTCGCCGAGCTTATATCGGCGAGGCTTGACCCCCCAGAGCGCGTCAACCTCTATCTAAAACTGCACGAGAAATACCTCAAGGAGGCTGAGGAGCTGTACGCCAAAGGCGACCTCCAGCAAGCTGGTGAGAAGTACTGGGGGGCTGTCACCGCTCTGCTCAGCGCAATTGCGGAGAGGCGGGGCCTCCGTCACTTCAGCCACAGGGACTACGCCGAGGTCGTCGAAATACTGCATGAGGAGTCTGGAGACGGCGACATCCCCCGGCTTTTCGCCTCCGCCGAGAGGCTACGCGCGAATTTCTACCACGGCTTTCTGAGAGAGGCCTCGTTTAGAATTCATAGAAGCGACGTGCTGACGCTCGTCGAAAAACTCAAGAAATTCCTCAAATAGGCCCATGCGGACAGAGAGACAACCCTCAGCGGAGGGACTTAACTACGGCCTTTCTGGGTGAGGGCAGAGATTTTAAGAGTGGTATTATCTCGAAATATGAGACTCATGATTCTGGCTTTGATAACTGTGCTGGCGTCGGCATACTCCTTTCAAGTAATTGCCGACAAAGGGATATCTGTAGGTGATCTCTATAACACAATCGGTTTCCTACCGCCTGGTTGGTATAACTACAGATTTTTAAACGTAAGTAGCGGGTTCTGGCTAGATGTAGTTGCGGATAGGCATGTCCAGGTTTTGGTTTTTTCAAATTCTACGTTCTCTAAAGAGGGCCTCAAGGCGAAGCCGCTGTGGTCAGCTTATGGCATTAATGTATCTTCGTGGATTACCTTGGGGAGGGGTAGATATGTCGTGGTTGTGAACAACAATGGGACAAGACCTGTTGTTTTTAGACTAGCTATTAATCGAAGCGCGCCGGTCGGTGTTTCCGACTATGGCGTCGTTTTTACAAATCCTCCGGTTGTGTATAACTATACTACTAGGGAGTTCAGATTACGAGTGGTCTGGCTGGGCGGCGAGGCGGCGAGCCCGCGCGGCGATGCCTACAGCATACAGCTAAACGTATATGCCGAAGTTAATACTTCGAAAGGAATTCACTACTACTGGCTACAAAACTTTATACAGTTTTATAATGGAAAATTTAGAATTCTAAATAACATATGGAATAATACCGATGCGTTCAGCTATCTTAGTAAAGAAGTTATAAAGGGGCTGGGTAGTGTGGATAAAGACAGCAACCCCCAGGGAGTTTTGGAAGACTACTATTATAAAGTTGCTTTTGATTTTAAAGACGCCGCACCACCAATAAACACTTCTCTATATATTAAAGTCGGCGTTAGGTCTGATGGGAGGCCGTGGTTTGCCTTTGGCTATGATCTTGGACGTGGTGTTGAGTGGTATGACAACATGACTTTAAACTTGGCGGCACGTAGCGTGGCCATTGCCGTAAGGGGGCTGAAGAAGAATCCACGTGGTCTTGAGCTAAACGCGGAGGGAGTCGTGGGGGGAATGTGTTGCCGCGAGCATGCAGATTTTAAGAAGATTTCAGTCGTGCTTCAGCTCGAATACTGGAACGGCACGCACTTCGCCGCAGTTCCGAGTTATGTAAATTTTGGAGAATCCACGGCAGAGACTGCGTCAAACGTCAAGGTGGTCTCATTATATGGCAGAGGAGCCTATCTTACTTGGGGGGTATATCTGCCAGAGTATATGTGGAGTAGATATGTGCCTATCTACATCTCCGACTATGATCGAAGGGGCTGGGTAGTGGTTTTCAACGGGACTTTTCTAAACTTGACGAAGCCCCCGCTTATAGACTTTGGTAATAGGACGCGTGTAAAATATCTGGGGAATAGTTTGGGTGTGGGTAGCGTAGTCGTGACTAAGCCGCTGGAGATCGTATTCCGCTGGCGGAGGGAGTACTTAGTAAGGGTGTCTGGACCTGTGGAGAGAAGTGAGTGGGTCCCCGAGGGTGGGGTGTATGAGTTTAGCCCGCCTCCTGTCGTTGACTTCGGCAACGCGACGCGGCTTGTCTTCGAGGGGTGGCGGCTTGGGGGGGTCTACAGGGGGTCTGTG
>NZ_JBMFKV010000279.1:0-2102 GCF_049971835.1 Pyrobaculum sp. | reverse complement strand
GGAAGACGCTTGAGAAGGATAAGTTGAAGCGGATAATTGAACAACTTGAGTATTTCTTTGAAACCTCGCCTACAAACCCCGAGTGGGAGAGGCAGTTTATCAAGTACATAAGTGAAATAGAGAAGGAGCTGAACCTGGCGGACTCCATGGAGAAGATAAAGGCGCATATAGCTGAGTTAAAGTCACAAATTGACGAATTTAAAAACAAGAGAGAGGCCATAAGAAGCGAAATAGCTAGATTAGTTCAAGATCTAAATACTGTGAAACAAGAGCTGGCCCAGCTAAAGGCAAGTAGGCAGGAGGTTTACAAGGAGCTCGTGAAGCTGAAAGAGAAGAGAGAAGAGTTGAAAAAACGCCGGGAGGAAATCAAATCGGAAATTCTGCAGCTGGCTCTGAAGCGGAAGGAGCTTAGAGAGAATAGGAGGGCTCTCCAGGAGGAGCTGGAGAAATACAACGTACTGCTAAAGGCTTTAGAGCTCGCCGAGAGGAACAAGGCGAGGGCTAGGGCGAGAGAGGAGCGGGTTGAGTCTCTGAAGGAGAGGGCTGAGGCCTTGTACAACAGGTTGCTGAACGGAGAGAGGTTGACTCATGACGAAATTAAGATATTGATAGAGGCTGGATATCTGCCGGAAGAGTAGTGCGTGTTCTTGTTTTATACGTCGATAGAGACGGCGATTTAAAGGCCCAGGGATTTGAGACGCCTGTTGTAGGGAGAGACGAGGTATTGAGGCTGGCAATTAGGTACATACTGGCAAACCCGGACGACTCAGACGCAAACGCCGTGTTCGCCGCAGTGAAGATATACGATAGGCTGACCTCTGAATATGGAGTTGAGAACACAAATGTGGCTGTGATCAGCGGCTCTCCAGACCCCGCGGTGGCTGACGTAGTTGTGGTTAAGGAGTTGGAACAGGTGTTGGCGCTGTACGACGCAGACGCTATTTACTTCGTCTCTGACGGGCCCAGCGACGAGGCGGCGATTCCAGCAATTCAGTCGAAGAGGCCTGTGATGTCTGTCTATAGAGTAGTGGTAAAACAGGCGAGAGGCGTCGAGGAAACCGTCACGCTTTTTAGATACTATCTAAACAAGGCGGTTAAAGAACCGGAGTATCGCAGATACACCGTGGGCATACCTGCGCTTCTAATCTTTATCCTACTTTTTGGGAACACTTTCAACATAGAAGTTATTAGGTACATGATAAATATTGTATTTTTATTTATGGCTTTCTTTATAATGATATATGGATTCGGTATTTATGATTTTCTTAGAGATGTATTAAAGAGATATGAAGTGACTTTTATCATAACGGTGGTATCTATGTTTATAGTAGTTATCTACCTGGCGTCTCTCTTTCTAGGAGTGCAGATAATACCTAGCTACGTGTTGCTGGCCGTCGCCGTCATTCCCTACGTGTCTTACGTAAGTGAGGCGTATATAGTAAATAGGAAAATTAGATATGGCGGTATAATAGCGGGGGGCGTAACCTTCTTCTTCTTCTACCTCCTCTTTCCTGTCATAACCAAACAGGGGAGTGGCCTCCTAGAGGTGTTGACGGCAATCGGCGAGTTTCTAGCCGCGGTGTTTCTCACCGTGGTGGCGGTTTATATCGCTAGGCGTGTTTTAGAGAGGTAATGGAGATCTGTGTGGTGGAGCTGGGGCAGAGGTACCCATGCCTCGCGCGCGAAGAGGCGATAGCACTGGGGGAAATAGGTAGGTGCGAGCTGGCTGAGGTAGGCACACGCTATGCGGTATTTACCTGTCCTAGTTGTGAAATTTTCAAGAGGGCTTCCTTGGCTAAGTCAGTAAATGGGGAGAGGATTAGGAAAGAGAAGCCGCAGATCGAGAGGTCCACCAAGACGCTGGACTACATAACAGCCAGGCTCATGGTTAACCTGGCCCGGGTGGCAGAGGGGAGTAGGATCTGGGAGCCGTTCGTGGGGACGGGCGCCGTGGCGCACGAGGCCGAGAGGGTGGGGGGCTACGTAGTTGGGATAGACCTAGACCTGGAGGCCCTGCTCATAGCTAGGCGTAATACGTCTGGCGACGTGGCGCAGGCCAACGCGGTTTTCCCCCCGCTTAGGGGGGGTCTCGACGCCGCCGT
>NZ_JBMFKV010000278.1:0-2107 GCF_049971835.1 Pyrobaculum sp. | reverse complement strand
CCGGCGGCCGACTCGGATAGGCACGCAGGAGGCAACGTCCTCGCACACATGACAAAACTTTTAAAGGTAGAGGTCGTCAGCGGCGTGAGGTACTTAAAAGCCGAGAAGCTACCAGACGTCCCGCCAGTCTCAGTGCCGTTTGAGATATGCGGCACGGGGATATGCCACAAGACGTAGCAGAGCGCGCGGAGAAAATGATGGAGACGTCAAACCTTGCCACTCAGGTCGGGGTAAAGCTTTTAACTGGCCTCAACTTAGACATGGTGGTTAGGCGCTCCGTAGCGGTGCCGCTTCTGCTGGACGCCAACCAGCTCCTCGACTACCTAGAGCTGGAGAGGGGGTACAGGAGGGCTAAGCAGATGGCGTTGGACTACCTGGTCCAGACGTATGGGGGAAAGAGGGCCAGCTACTTCAAGGTGTGGTACGAGGTGAAAGACCTAGTCAAGCAGTTCGGCCTCCCCGCCGCCTATCAGCAACAAGCCGTCAAGGACGCTGTGGAGACCTACAACGCCTGGGCTGAAGCTGGAGGAAAGCCTCCCGCGGTTAGGCGCGTAGCGCCTTACGTTGTCGAGATCTCATGGCGCTTCAATTCCCTGACGTCGCTGTCCCTACGCCTCATGTCGGGGAGACACACCGCAGAGCTGTGGCCGCACAAGAGGTTCTGGCTCTTCGAGTGGTTGGTTAGAATAGGCAAAGCCAAGAGGGCCTCGACGATTAGGCTAAGGCGGGTGAAGGACAGGGTGTACGCCGTATTCACCTACGAAGTGGAGCCGGAGCCGCCGAAAGAGCCCACCGCCGTTGCGGCCTTCGACGTGAACGAGAACACGGTCGTGGCGGCTAGAGTAGATTTGAAGGCCACCGTAGACAGAGTCGCCCAGTGGAACCGACAGTGGGTACAGCCGTCCATATCGATCAAGGTCTTCAAGACGGATTTCGGAAGGCTGGCCAAACGCTACGCCGTGATTAGACGCAAATGGGCCGAGGAGCTGACAGTGGAGGTAAACGGGAAGAGGCTCTCCGGCGTCCACATGAGGGAGTACAGGAAGCGGATGAAGAGGCTGAGGGAGGGGAAGAGGAAGCGCGACAGAGTCAATAAAATTGCTCACGAACTGACTAAGGAGCCAGCTGTTTTGGTGACTGAGGGCGTCGGCAAAAAGCCGCAGGAGGAGATGGTTGTGGACAAAAGGAGTCCACAACTGAGGCACCGTATCAAACAGATTCCTATCAAAACTGTGGTGGAGAAGGTGAGGGACAAAGCCGCTGAGAGGGGGCTGAGACTTCTGTTTGTGTCCTCCCGCAGAAACTCCAAGACCTGCCCTATACACGGCGAGGAGATGTCGTTCCCGTTAGGCCCGAAAGTAGGCCTCTGCCCGAGGGGTCACTGGGTTCACCGCGATGTCGCGGCTGTCCTCAACATGCTTAGGAAGGCTGTAGAGGAGCTGGATGAGGAGTACGCAGAGGCGGTTAAGAGGGCACTATCAGCAGTGGATGAAAGACAGCTGGAAAGGTGGACCGCAGAAGTCCTCGAAACAGAGAGAGCTGTCAGAGCTCAATGGCCCGCCGTGCCGGCCCGGGCCAGCCCCATGACCCCGACAAGGGGAAGAGGGCGCCTATGAGCCGCCCCAAGGGAACACCGAGGGGCGGGGAGGGGGACTGGGAAGTACAGATTATCAAGTCAGTAATACGAGCAGTAAGCTCTATACTCGCTATAAACTACGGCAGGGCCGTAAGGATTGACTACAAGCGGATTGTGAGGTACGCCCCCGAGCTCAAGCAGTACCACTCAAGCGTAGTCAGATTTGCAGTAGACAAGTGGCTGGGGCTTGAGAAGTGCAGGACGGCAGACGACGACTACCTGTACGACAGGCAGTGCGTCCAGGAGCAGGTCCAGGAATCTATAAATAAGGCGGTGGTTCTGGTACTTGATGGCGGCCGTTGAAGCCATTGAAGTCGAGGACTTAATATCGGCGTCGTTTCCCATTAGACCGGTCAGACACGACCCATCTCCAGAGGTGTCCGTCAGGGGCTCTCCGTTTCTCTACGTGTCTAAAAACAGCGGAGTTCACGTATTTGCTCCGCTCTATACATACCGCACGTACTCAGCGGG
>NZ_JBMFKV010000277.1:0-2112 GCF_049971835.1 Pyrobaculum sp. | reverse complement strand
TGGGGCGGCCTTTCGGGGGGAAGGCGGTGGGCGAGTGGGCGGTGAGGAGCTGGAGGTGTACGCGCGGGGTTGTGGGGCCGCTGAGCGTTCTGCTGGACGGCGGAGTCGTGGAGGGGGATTTTCAGTTTGAGGACGTGGAGAGGGTCGACGTTCCCTGTTTGAAGAGGCTTTCTCCACTGTGGGTATGGCTGTCTTGAGGCTTAGGGCGGCTTCGCCGGTTTTTGTCCTGGGCGGCGGCTCGGTGGTGGTGGGGCTGGACGCGTTTTATAAAGACGGGCGGCTCTACCTCGTTGATCTGTCGAGGGGGGATCTGCTGTCTGCCGTAAGGGGGGAGCTCAACCTGGAGTCTGTGATCAAGCTGGCGGGGAGCGATCCGGCTCGTTTTGCCTACGCCGTCTACCCCTCCCCCCAGTTGCCGGAGAGGGCGGAGGTTAGGCTTGGCACAGCGCCGCCCGCCTCCTCCGTCAAGGGTCTTCTAAGGACCGCCTACCTCTGGCGGGTCCTCTCTAGGGACGGAGAGGCGGCGGGGAGGTTTCTAAAGGCTGTTAGGGAGGCGGTGGCTGAGGGGGTGCATCCCAAGTACGTGGCGGCGGCTGGGGAGGCGGCGGTGTTTAAAAGGCACTTCCCGGGGGGCCGGGCGCTTGACGTATTTAATTTGGTATCGGTGGTAGAGCGGGGCGCGGAGGTTAGGTTTAGAGTGTTTCGGGTGGACGTGCTGGAGGGATCCGCGGCAAAGGCCTCTTTCTACGCCGTCGGCGCCGACCGGGACTCGGTGTTTGAATACGTCGTGGAGACGCGGCCCTTGGTTTCGGAGTCTGGCAAGAGCGAGGTTGTGGTCACCGTGGACGACCTCAAAGAGGCTCTGGATATGTTCGCGGGGGAGGTTGCCAAGTTTGAGGAGTCTAGGGGTTTGAGGCCTCCCTGCCGGGGCGCGGTGAGGCTGGGGTTCGGGGCTGGGCGGCGGTGGAAGACCATCCTCACGCTGGTGGAGAGGCTTGACAAGTCTTTATTCGCCGAGGTGGAGGAGTACATGGCTAGGAGGCTCGGCCGGCCGTGGGGCGACCGTACTGTAAAGGTGGCGGAGGGGGCGCCGGTGGGGTGGGTCTGTTATGAGTGGCGCTAGCGCCGAGTATAGGGAGTACGTAGTCGCCGCGTTGCTCCACGACATAGGGAAGCTGATAAGGAGGGCTAAGCTGTGTAGCAACGAGCAGGCGAAGAGCCATGTGGAGCACAGCGTCGAGTTCATAGACAAGATCGGCGAAGCGTTGAAGGCGGCCGGACTAGACGTCGAACTTGTCAAAAGGCTCGTGAGGGAGCACCACGAGGACGGCGGCATAGCGCCGTATGATAGGGCCGCGGCTAAGGAGAGGCTTCCAGGCGACGACATTTTAGGACAGGGCTTGTCGGTCCCCGGCCGGGGGGAGCAGGAAATCCCGTTGGTAATTTACGACGCAGATGGGAAAGAGCTCTACGTCCCGCCCTGCCCGTTGCCGGAGAGACTGGACGAAGCCGAGGAGCTAAGGCCTGCGAGAGAGCTGGACGGAGTCCCCCCAGACAGAGTCTGCCGTTGCTACATGAAGTCCTATGAGGAGCTTATGAAGATGGCCGGGGAGCTCAACAAGGTTACCATGAACTACATGCAACTAGTCGAGACGTTGGTGTATATCTTAAAGGCGACGGCGTCCTTCGTGCCGGCGGCTGTGTACGGCGTCGAGAAGCCCGACACGTCGCTTTACGCACACTCAATCCTCGCGGCGGCGTTGGCGTCGACTGGCGGTGAGTTCTACGTTGCGGCTGTGGACGTGGGGAGGATACAGGAGTACATAACAAGGGCCAGGAGGGTGGGCGGCGCGATGTCGGTGCTCAGAGGTAGGTCGCTTAGAGTTACGTTGTTGCAGAGAATCGCCATCCGTAGGCTTATCGAGGAGGTGAACAAGAGGCTGGGCGGGGAGGTTGTCACTTATGCCAACGTTCTTCTGGACACTGGCGGCGAGGCTGTTCTAATCCTCCCAAGGGTGGAGGAGCTAGAGGATATCGCTAAGCGGATTGAGGAGGAGGTGTTAAGGGAGTCGGAGGGGGCGCTGACCGTCTACATCCACTACTCAGGCCCAT
>NZ_JBMFKV010000276.1:0-2115 GCF_049971835.1 Pyrobaculum sp. | reverse complement strand
CCTTGCCCCCCGAAAACGCCAGCACAAAAGTACGATACTTTAAATAAGCCTCATCAAACGCCCTGAATGGCTCTTCTAAGAAGGAGAAGCCCAGTAGCTGAGACACGTCAGTTGGTACCAACCGGTATTTATACACAGTACTTTTTGCGTGACAGATGTCTCGGGGTTCAAGAACTTTTAGGAAACCTTAGGAATGATATTATTAACGTCACATCAGCCTCACGGCTTTTGTTGGCACCATTGATAACACATAGCAATGAAGTAAGCTGCGACTTAGTATCACGCCTTGTGGGCAACGGAGAAATGCTGACTGTAAATTTCTGGGTTGAGGACATCGTGGCCGTTGTAAGAGCGAAGGTGGGGAACCTGAGGAGGTATGAGGTACCCTGCGCCGTGGATGTTAGGAGGATGCCTCCATTGAGACGATATGTGGACATGGGCCTTGCCGAGATACGCAACGGCGTCTTAGTAGTGAGGAGGGATGCTGTGACAGCAACGCCCCTGGGAAGAGCCATGGTGAAAACCGTATCATGCCTCTCCACACGGCCCACGTCTGTCAAAAAGGTGGCCGAGTGCGCCGGGATGGACGTTGCGAAAACAGCATTTGTCGTGTCTCTACTCCGCGTGCTCTACCCAGCAACGCTTGAGATATTCGGCGGATACTCGGCAGACAGCGTATTTGCTCAATACGGAGTAGGGGCAAAGCTACCGGCTAGGGAGATGTGGGACGAAATCACAAAACTTGCAGAGAGAGGCATCGTAGTGCCAAACCCGGCGCTTATCAGAGGCGGCAGACCCACCGTAGTTAGATCCAGAGCGGCGAAGTACTCAATACCGCCAATACTAGCCGCCGTAGACTACAGAGACGCCGTGGTGCTAGACGTGGGAAGCGGCTTCGGCACCAAGGGCGCGGCGACGATAAGATGGGGCGCCCGGCACGTAATACTGCTAGACATAGACGAGACGATACTGCGAGCGAGAGGAAACGGGCTATTGATAGACCGAGTCGTTGGAGACGCGCACATGCTACCGATAAGAAGCCGCGGCGTCGACGTAGCCATCTTCTGGAACGTCTACAACTTCCTCCACAGACCAGAAGAGGCCGTGGCAGAAATCAAGAGAGTGGCAAAGAGGGCAGTCGCCTTCTCGGTGTACAACGCGCTAAGCGGCCGCTACGTCGACTACCGCCAATTCCTAGACACCGCCAGTAAGTGGGGCCGCGTAAAAGCCGTAAGAAGGCTTGGAGACAGCCAGTACCAAGCCGTGGTGGAGCTATGAGGATAAGAGTCCTTAGACAACACTACTGCGCCAAGTGCCCCATAGTCAAGAGAAGTCCAAGAAGCACAGGTGTTAAGATGCTCCTCGAAGCGGCAAAAAACCCGCCTAAAAGGGTGCTGGACTTCGGCTGTAGCAACTGGCGCAATTCCACCTACCTAGAAAAAATAGGCGCATGGGCCGTGCGGATGGACTCAATACCAGACACAAAACCCGACGTAGTAGCGTACCCAACACACATGCCATTCCGCGACAGATCATTCGACGCGGTGCTCCTAACACACGTTTTGATGTTTCTAGAAGACAAAAGCCATTGGCCGGTGGCGCTTGAAGAGGCGGTGAGAATCGCAAGAAGCCACATTGTCGTGGAGACCTACAAAGTCAAGCACCCACTAGCCCTAGACTACGGCGTAGACGAGCTGATTACACAGCTGGCAAAGTGGAAAATAGTAAGACGAAACGTGCGTAGAGATATGCAAAACTTCGTTATAAGCCCCGCGCCCTGACCACCCTCTTCTCAAGCCTCTGCAACTCTTCAATCATCTTGTGAAGCTTCTCAAGACCTTTATACACATCTTTACTGTAACGCTTATTCGAACTACCCCCCAACTGCTTTTTGCAAGCGTCGACGCTTGACAGCAGAATCTCACTAGAGCCTATAGAATACAGGGCATTCTTCTGCCTACTATGCTGAACATTGGGAATGTAGGGATCCTGCAGATAGTAGGTATTACAACCACCCACTTGTTCCTTCCCAAACACAGATATAATAATATCATCCTCCCTCCCCAGATAGCTAGCCACCGTAGCGGTATGCACATTCTCTAGTCTACCCAGCAT
>NZ_JBMFKV010000275.1:0-2119 GCF_049971835.1 Pyrobaculum sp. | reverse complement strand
GAGAGGCCCCTACCTAAGCCCTCCGCTGAGGACTACGTCTCGGCGCGTCTTCTAGAGGCGCTTGTTGAGGCGGGCCTCGCTCTTGAGTACCTAAAGCGGGGCCTTGTGAGAAACGCCGCCGGCAAAGCCTTCCAGGCGTGGAAAGCGCTGATGGCGGCACTCCTCAGGCTCGAGCTGGACAGGCTTAAGGAAGTCGCCAAAAGCGACGAGGAGAGGCGCTGGCTGGAGACAACCGCCGTGCCTCGGGTGCCCACCAGCAGAATGACCGCGCTGTCGCAGATGCTTGAAGACACAGGCCACACAAAACTTTCCTTCGCCACAGACAAGGCACTTAAGCTACACGACTACCAGTACCACGGCCCAGACCCCGACATGGCCCTCTCAAAATACCGTACAAGAGAAGAAGCCGCAAAAGACATCCTACTACTCATCAAAGAGCTTATCCAGAAAGTCGAAGATCTAAGAGAAAGGATTAGGTGGACTCCAGAGCTGGAAAACGCCCTAAAAGACCTGAAGAGACAGCTCTACACCTAGCCGCAAGCCCCAGACGGCTCTGGCCACGTCAGCGCCGCGTTGCAGGAGGCACGCTCAAGCTCCAAAACCGCACGTGACAGCAAACCAGCCGCAGAGATCCGCCGCCAGCGCCGCAGACGGAGGCGGCACCGGAACCCCCAGAAACCGCGGCACGCCCCCGCCGCAGAACGCCCAGGCCAGGTTGGCCGTCTAACAAGCCGAAAACCCCCATTGGGGGTTTACAACGCGCGTAAGATACTTAAAACACCTCCACCCCTCTAGACGTGGAGCACCCCTACCCCACCCCCAGAAAGGCGCTGGAGGTAGCAACCGGCGCCGGAGCCCCGCAACTAAGCCCACGAGGTCTTCCAGAGACATGAAAAAAATCAAACTCGGCTTCGCCAACCTTGAAGTCGAGTTTGTAGATAGAGAGAAGGCACTCCGGAAGGTAGAGGAGTGGGCAGAGAGGGGTACCGCCCTCCCCCACGTGGTCTACGGCCCTGAGGGTTGCGGCAAGACTGCTTGGCTGAGGCAGTCGGCTCAGTTGCTGAGAGAGCTGGGCTTCGATGTTGTGTATATAAACCCGGTGGAGCAGGAGGTGTCGGCCGAGGTGGGGGTTGGGGAGTTGAGAAAGAGGCTTCTGGAAAGCCTCCGGGAGTCTTCAAGCGAGGCGTGGGCCAGGGCGGCGTGGGTGGCGGTAGACGTGGCCAAGGAGTTGATTAGGAGGAGAAGGGGGAGACTCGCCTTAATAATCGACGACGCCTTCCAAGCCATCGGCTTAGACAAGGCGGCGCTCTACGTAAAAGGCCTCCTCGGCATATTAGAGCACCCACCCGCCAGCTACGACAAGATAATAGCCGTAGTAGCAACAAGCGAGGGGGTAAGCCTCCGCGAGATAGGGAGACATCTATGGTCCACCACAGACCCCATGTGGAACATGCCGAGAGACGGGTTTGAAGAGCTGTACAGCCGGTTGCCCGGCGAGAAGCCCAGCCCCGAAGAGGCGTGGCGGCTGACAGGCGGAAACCCCAGAGCCCTGGCAAAACTCTACGAGGCGCGCTGGGACCACAGCCGGGTCACAAACAGCATAATCAGAGAAAAGGGGCTCACACACCACTTCCTCAAGAGGTGGGAAAACCACCTTAGAGAAGCCGTCGAGGATCCCGACCACCTCTGGCACAGCGCGTCCAGGGAGTTAGTTGACGAACTAGTCGAGAAAAACCTCATCATATACCACCTCCCAGAGAGAAGCCCCGAGAGCTGGATAGATCAGCCGCCGCCCGAGAGAGATCCAGAGCTCGGCATCGGGAGATAC
The DNA here is from genome assembly GCF_049971835.1 of Pyrobaculum sp. Classification (NCBI taxonomy): domain Archaea; kingdom Thermoproteati; phylum Thermoproteota; class Thermoprotei; order Thermoproteales; family Thermoproteaceae; genus Pyrobaculum; species Pyrobaculum sp. Next base: position 291 of record NZ_JBMFKV010000275.1, on the reverse strand, counting down.
GTGGCGTGGCAGACACCCCTCCACAGAGAAGCCGTCAAGCGGGCGTTAAAGACATATCAATGAACCAGATATAATATTTATATAGGTATATGTAATGTATTGTTTGTATTTAAATTTTTTATTGAGTAAAGAGCAAGGAGTAATTAACAGGATAATACCAATATTCATAAAGTTTAAATATCGATATTCATAAAGTTTAAATATCGATGTTGTAATATGAGAAAATGATGAAAAATAAAAAAGGTGGTAATAGGTCATGAGTGTAATAATTAATCTCCCGCTCCGTGGCGT
>NZ_JBMFKV010000274.1:0-2140 GCF_049971835.1 Pyrobaculum sp. | reverse complement strand
TCTGACACGTTGACGACGCCTAAGTCCGGGAGATCCTTAACCACGCAACCACGTTGGATGCACTGGTCGAGCGCCTCGCCGGGCCTCCTACAGCCCGTGAAGAGGCAGTAGACGCTCTTAAGCTTCCTAAGCATCTTCTCCCTCTTCCTCCTATCCTTGATGTATTCAGCCAGCTCGCTCCCGTGCAACTGCAACGCGGTGAGATTTTCGGGACCCACCCCCATCCCCACGTCGTGTAGATACGCCGAACACTCCCAGACCGCGGACTGGACGTAGTCTAGCGATATCCCGGCCTCCTTCATAAGCTTGTTGCCTATCTCGGCGACCTTCTCCGAGTGCACTATGCCGTGGAGGGCGTAGAAGGGAAAGTTAGACCCCTCGTACTTGGTGTATTGTTTGCTTAACTCTTCACAAGCCTTGACTACCCCCTGCCGCCATTTGCCCACCTCCCACGCCCTTATCATAGCCCTCTGGCCATAGCCTTGTACTGCTCCTCCGATATGTTGCCGGAGAGTAGCTGTCTGTCCAGCGCTACTATCTTGTCGTCGAGCACCGCCGGGAGGACCCCGTAGCCCAGCGCGTTGACGAATTCGGCAATCTCGCCCTCGCCGTAGTACGCCTCGCCGGTCTTCAGATTTATCAAAGCCACGTTCCCCATCCTCCTGGCCATCTCTATCGAGTTGGGGTCCCAGCCGGTGGGCGAGGCCATGATATAGAGGCGGTCCTTCTCTATCTTAACGCCCAAGGCCTCCAGCGCCTCTCTAAGGGCGGCCGGCTCATGGTCGACCCCCCTCCAGTACAGCCTCTCTAACCTGGAAAAGCAACCGGCCACCACCACCGCGGAAGGCCTTCTGAGGAGGCCGCCGCCGTACTTAACCTCGGCCACGAATAGGCGGGGCAGGTGGCCGGCCAGCTCGCCGGCGTCGACTTTGCGCCCCCTCTTAGCCTCCTCCTCGGCCAGCTCCTCGGCGACCTCCTCCGACAAGTCCTTGACGTCGAGCTTCCCGCCTCCGCGGAGCCCCGGCAGTATCGTCTCGACCCTCGTCAAGAAGTCGTCGGTGAGCCTCCTCGCCGCCTTCGCAGTGACGAGCGACATAAGCTCGCTCGGAGAGGCCCTCCTAACCACCACGTAGTCCCCCATATCCTCCCACACAACCGAAGTCGGACGCTGGAGGATGTAGGTTACGCCGCCCTCGACGAAGTGGGGCAGATCCCTGACGTATACGGGCTTCTCTACCTTCCTCACCTCCGGTATAGCCCTACCGGCCAGCAATCCTACGGCGGCGGCTAAGGCGTGTCTCGCCGCCAAGTTAAGTAGCTCCCCCACGTCCAGCCCCCCTCCGGCCTGACGCCTCTGAGGAGGCGGTGCAGGTTGCGCCGCGGAGGGCTGGGGCGGCGGGGCCGGGGGAGGAGGCGGCGGTTTGGGTGCCGCAGGCTCGGGGGGCTTCGCAACCTGCTCCTCCTTCGGGCGGGGGCTCACCACCGCCTCGGCCTCTCCGGCCAGCTCCCTCCCGCCTCCCTCCGCGCGCCACGTGACCACAACCTTTCCGGACTTGGAAGGAGTTCCCAACGAGACGCTCCTCGACCTACCCGCAGGGACGTCGATCTCCACCTCCTTCTTAAGCGCACCTTCGGCCTTGAGGCGCACCTTCAGATTCACAAGAGACTTGTTATCGACGATCGCTACAAGCTCCTCCCCCTCCAGAGCCTCCTCCGGGACAACCTTGACATCGACTCTGGGCTCCGCCTTACTTTTCAACTCCCTCATCACGTTATGAAACCTCCTCAGAATATCCTCCCTAATTTTGCCCCTTAGAGAAGGCACGACCTTCGGGAGGAGCTCGTTCAACGCGGCTTTGAGCTCTCTTTCACATTTATCGAGGTAAGACGGTCCCGTGATAGACACCATACGCCTCAGCTCTACCAGATCGTCTGCTTCCGGGCATATTTCATATATTCGCGACACTACCCTCTCCTCACCATCCCCACTCTTCCTATCACCCATAATTGAAAAATGAATATTTATTTAATTCTATTTCTGCTGATTAATCTGCTTGGACCGCATCAGCTAATCAGCCGCGCTTGAATCCACAATTAAGAAAAGCCGTGGCCGACTGCGATATATAGACAAAGCGCCCAA
>NZ_JBMFKV010000273.1:0-2143 GCF_049971835.1 Pyrobaculum sp. | reverse complement strand
CTCCATGAGGGGAATTGCTATGGTCTGGAATTACAACGACATATCGCCGTGGGCTAAATGGACTGGCGCTTATTACAGTAATCTAAATACTCTTATTGAGGGGTTGCTATACTTGATTTTTGCAAATAAAAACTCTGGCAAATTAAGCATACTCCAGGGTGACGCGTCAGAATTATCTGATCTAGAAGACGAAAGATATGACGTAGTTATTACGGATCCGCCTTATGCAGACGATGTGGCTTATTCCGAACTGAGCGACTTTTACTTCGTGTGGCTTAAGAGGGCGCTCAGCGACAGCGACGGCGCGGCACTTCGGCCTAGGTTTCTGCCCGAGGCGTTTTTCGACGAGCTTGGGCTGGAGGTGGGGACTCAGTGGGAGAGGTTCGCCGTGAGGGAGGTGTCGGAGAGCGAGGGGCGCCGGGAGTATTTCAAGATCAGCGCCACTTTCCGCGAGATGCTGGCTAAGGCTTTTGCCAATGTGCTCAGGTTTTTGAAGGAGGACGGCCTCCTTGTGACTTACTACGTGGCTAAGAAGCCGGAGTCGTGGGCCGCCCTTGTGGACGCCCTCTGGCGCGTGAACGGGCTGGAAATGGTGGCGGCGTACCCGGTGGCTACCGAGAGTGAGGAGAACGTCGTGGCTAGGGGCAAGGCGTCTGTGCTAGGCGGCTACGTCTCTGCGTGGAGGCGCAGGGCCGGGCCGAGGCCACTGGACCTCTCGGCCGAGAGGGAGATGGTAATAGAGGAGGTGGCCGAGAGGGTCGACCGCAGGTTGAGGGCTGTGTCCAGCGGCGCGAAGAAGAAAAACGGGACGACGGCGTGGGTCTACGCCTATTTGGCGGCTTTGGAGTACCTCACGGCCCACAGCCCGGTTATGCTCGGCGGCTTGGAGCTTGATTCCGAGGGGTTGATGAGGCAGGCGGTGGCGATCGCCTTCGAGGCCCTCTTGAGAAAGGCCGGGGTGAGGTTGTCCGACCCGGCGGCGCACGCCTACCTCGCCCTCCGCATTATGGAGAACGAGCGGGGGTATGTGGACAGCGACACTCTGTCTCACGTGGAGCGGGCCACCGGCCTGCCGCACGTAGACCTCATAAAGCTGGGGCTGATTAGGGAGGCCGACGTGGGCGGGCCGAGGGTGGCTAAGCGCAAGGCTTTTGAGGTCCTGGCGCCGCGGGGGGACACGGTGGACGAGATCCGGCGGGTGTACTCGGCTCAGCGGGGGCGGCCGGTGCTTGACTGCTTCCGCCAGCTTCAGCTCAACCTCCTGGCTAAGACCTCCGTGACCTGTGCGCCGGAGGTTAGGGAGGAGGCCTTGGCGCTGGCCAGGGCGCTTGTGGAGCTGGCTAGGGCCGGGGTTCTCGACGAGGACGACGTCGATGTGAAGACCGCGAAGGTTATTCTGGGCGCCGAGTGGTGGGGGTAGGTACTTTTAAGTATCTGAAGAGTTCCATGTGTGTCTTTTGTAAAGTTGTTGGCTGAGGGTAAGATAAGTCCGGCCATCGACATATACGAGGTCTACAAGGCGCTGTTTCTGGGGGAGAGGCCGGAGGAGGCCCACAGAGTGTACTGCGACCCCGACTCCTTTTTCAAGATTACGTACATCACGCCGGGGTTTAGACAGAACCTTGAGGACTTCTTGAAGAAGCTGGCGGCTGGGGAGTCGCAGATATATACCCTACCCGCCTTGCTGGGGGCTGGGAAGTCGCACTTCCTCGCCTTAGTCCTCCACATCGTGGCCTTGTACAAGAGGTGTAAGGGGTCGGGGGAGTGCGTCTCGCGGCACTTGGCTGAGTACGGGATTGAGCTGTATACGCCAACTCTTGCTAAGGTGCCCAATGTTGCAGTTTTCAGTGCAATGCACGAGCTGGGGGTATTTGAACAGAAGATGAGGTCTCTCAAAACTAAGGAGGAGATGCGGGAATTTGTTAGACAATATGTTCCGCTTGTGATTGTATTCGACGAGACGCAGTACCTAGAGGAGGAGCCCGGCTTCGTGCAGTGGATCCAGACGCTGGCCGAGGTTGCGGGGGAGGTTTCCGGCGTCTACCTCTTCGTGTCCTACTCCCTCTTCCCGGAGGGGAGGGGGCCTGCGCTGGAGGTGTCTAGATCGCTGAGCGCCGTGGAGAGGATGAACGTAGTTAGAGTG
>NZ_JBMFKV010000272.1:0-2146 GCF_049971835.1 Pyrobaculum sp. | reverse complement strand
GCGGGGAGGGTTGCGGAAAGGCTGGAATGCCCCCGGGGGCCTTCTAGGCCGGGGGAGCTGGTGCGATGCGGGGAGTATGCGCTTTACCTCCAGTTGGTGGAGGCTGTCGGGGGGGTGGAGTACTACTATATGGACGTGACGCTGGCCGACTTCTGGAGGGATGGTGAGTATCTTTCTGAGGAGGCGGAGAGAGCAGGTGCCTACAGCCCGGAGAGGGCGTTGGAGGTTTTGAAGAGGGTTGCCGATTTGGCGTTGCTGGCTGTCGGGTCGAGGGCGCCTAGTGTGACCAGTATCGGGGACAGCGTCTTTCTTCACCACGACTTTGTCTGGGTGAGGGAGGGATTTGCGCCGGTGGGCAAGAGCCGAGATGTTTTGGTGTACGTGTTTGGGGGCGTTGCAGCTCTTGATATTGAGTTTCTGGTACCGGTGGATATGGGGCGTTTTGAAAAGTTTGCAGGTGGCTATCTGGTTGGGTTGCGGAGTTTTTCAACATCTGGGGGGCTTGAGTAGGCTGATTAACTCGGCCACTTTGTCGCCGTCATAGGCGACCTCGGCTATCTTAGCCCCTCTCACGGTGACTTCTCTTACTACGGTGTAGGCGAAGCCGCCGTGGGCCAGCAGGTTGCGCAGGGCTCTCTCCGAAACGCCCTTTCTGCTCTCACTCCTGAGGAGCGCCTCGGCCGCGCACAGCGCGTCTTCCCACGCGTCTCTCAGAGCGTCGGCGTCTTTAATCTCCAGGAGCCTCTTGCCGTTCTCAAAGAGGGCGGCGACTTCGCGTTGCGCCAGCCTCACGGCCCCCTCCCTCGTCTCCAGCACGCGCCTGTCGGCCATGACCTCGGCGGCTTTCGCCATGAGCCCCAGCTCGTCGGCTGTCGTTCTGAGCACCTTGCTCACCAAGGCCACGCCCGCCTTCTCGTAGTGGCCAGCCGCTTTGTTGAGGAAGGCGGCTAGGTCCTCCGCCTTCAGCTTGTCGAGCTCCCTTTCGAGGTAGTGGAGAGCCGCTTGGATGGGGTACGAGGCGTCGGCTTCTCCGTAGGAGACGGTGTGCGTTTCGTCGTCGCGATTCACTTCGTCGGGGGGCGGCGGCAGGCCGCCGGATCCGGAGCCCGGCTTGTAGATCGCCGGTTCCCTCCCCACGTACCTCGCGTTGGGGAACAACAAGGCGGCGGCTCCGGAGGCTAGCAACATGTAGGAGGTGACGACCTTCTCGAATCTGGGGCACAGCTCCTGGGGCATCTCTCTCGGCGTATCAATTCTTGAGGGGGCTAGCGATTTCAGTGCCGAGAGCTGTCTGATAGCCCTTATGACGCTCTGTAGCTCCGTTACGTCGAGTACCGCGAGACTTGGGAGCTCTTTCTTGACCTGCTTCTGTCTCTCTTCTTTTATGCAGTTCTCCGTGATGTGGTCGGGCGGATATGGTTCCGAGTTGTAGATAATTGTCCTGCCCTCCAGGTCCAGCAATACGGAGGCGGCCACGGCGGCGTAGAGCACGGCGACGGTTTGGTAGTTTACGCCGTGGGTTAAGTCGACGACTATGAAGCTGGGTTTTGACTTCTCCGCCTTCTGGAGGATGGCGTGTAGCGCCTTGTTGAAGATGTGCAGAGCCGTGGCCTTGAAGCGCCAGCCGTGGTAGAGGCCGATGCCGGGGAGCGACACCACGTCCCCCTCGACGCCGAGCGTCTTCGCCCACTCTCTGTATTTTTCCTCGACCGCCTTCCTAATCCCCTGGTCGGCGGGGGGTATGGCTGTGTCCATGCCGAAGATGAGGACATCAACGTCTCCTGTCTTTCCGAGCTGTTTCGCCAGAGCCGCGGTGGAGCTACAGCCCTCCACGTCCTCGGCCTCTATCCGGAGGGCGGGGTGCTTGACCTCAACGCGGTATTTGGCTTTGCGCCACTGGGGTGGGTTTCCCCATGGCGCTATTAGGAGAAATCTCATCTTTCTCTCCATTGAGTGGTCTGCGGGGGCGTTTTTAACATTGGTGCCGCTACTTGGCGGCGGGTTTCGACATATGTTTAGGGATTGTGTGATTTAGAGAAGAATTAAATAACTAAGCATCTTCTAATATCATGTCTCTGTGGGTTAGGAATGTGCATGGGGAGGTGGCTAGCAACGCGGTGGTGTATGAGCCGGTTGAGGTGAGGCG
>NZ_JBMFKV010000271.1:0-2157 GCF_049971835.1 Pyrobaculum sp. | reverse complement strand
AGGTACGGCCCCTTTATCTCCGACATATTTCTACTACTGAACATGTATTTTTAAACTTTCTACACTCTGACAAAGAGGGGGATCTCGCCTATATTTTTCATATCCAGCGTTGATTAAGGCGGTTGCAAACCTCGCCCTTTAGGGCGGGGTAAGGCTTTTAACGGAGTCTCAATTTAAGCATGGTGGTTAGGCGCTCTGTGGCAGTTCCGCTTCTGCTTGACGGTAACCAGCTTCTGGACTACCTAGAGCTAGAGAAGGCGTATAGGCGGGCGAAAAAAGCCGTGGCGGAGTATCTAGTCCAGAACTACAGAGGGAGGAGAGCCAGCGACTACAAGGCGTGGCACGAGGTAAAGGAGGCAGTGAAGCGGCTCAGCCTGCCGTTTGCATACGCCCAGCAAGCCGTCAAGGAAGCGATCGAGACCTACAACGCCTGGGCCGAGGCGGGAGGGAGGCCTCCCGCGGTTAGGCGCGCGGCGCCGTACGCAGACGAAAGGGCTTGGCGCATGGAGGGTCTGACTGCAGTTTCCCTACGCCTCATGTACGGTAGGCATGTGGTAGAGCTGTGGCCGCACAAGAGGTTCTGGCTCTTTGAGTGGTCAGAACGGGAAGGGCCAAGCGTGCAAGCACGATACGCCTTAAACGCGTCGGAGACAGGGTATACGCCGTCTTTATATACGAGGTGGAGCCCGAGACGGAGAAGGAGCCCGTTGCTGTAACTGCCTTCGATGTCAACGAGAACACTGTGGTTGTGGCTCGGATCGATCTAAAGATCGCCGTGGAGAAAGTTACTCAGTGGAACAGGCAGTGGATCCAGCCGTCCATCTCGATAAGAGTGATCAAGACCGATTTCGGCAGATTGGCCAGGCGCTACGGCGCAATTCGGAGGAGATGGGCCGAGGAGCTGTCCATCGAGATCGGCGGCAAGAGGATATCCGGCACCGTGACGAGAGAATTCAAGAAGCGCGTCAAAAGACTTAGGGAGGGAGATAGGAAGAGGGACCGCGTTAACAAGATTGCCCATCAGCTTACGAGGGATGTGGCTATTCTCGTAACCGAGAACGTGTGCAAGAAACCGCAAGAGGAGATGGTCGAGGGCAAGAAGAGTCCCCAGCTGAGGCACCGCATTAAGCAGACGCCGATGAAGGCGGTTGTGGAGAAAGTACAAGACAAAGCCACGGAGCGCGGCTTGAGGTTTGTGCTGGTGCCGGCCTACAGAAACTCCAAGATCTGCCCCACACACGGCGTGGAGCTTTCTTTCCCGCTGGGGCCTAAGCTTGGCCTCTGCCCAAGGGGACATTGGGTTCACCGTGACGTCGCGGCCGTCCTTAACATGTTGATAAAAGCCGCGGAGAGGCTAGAGCCGGAATACGCCGAGGCCCTTAAGAGAGCCCTATCAACCGTGGACGAAAAAGCCCTAGAGGAGTGGTCCAAGGCCGTTGTGGACGCGGAGGCGCCAAGGCCCGCCGTGCTGGCCCGGGCCAGCCTCATGACCCCGCCGGGCGAGGAGGCGGTGAGCCCAGCCGGGGACAGAGGGCACCTATGAACCGCCCCTTAGAGGGGCGGGGAGGAGGTCAGTGGTGCCAGCGGCTGGGTAAGATAGAGGCTATTAAATATACCATTGAGGTGTTTAAGCAAGGCGAATACCGGCCTCTACTGACTTGGTGGCTTGGCGACGGCTCAGTAAAGTGGTCATTTGTAGAGAAGAGGCGCTATAAACTACGAATAGCTTTGTCAAAGGAGCTGAAACACAAATTATCACAGATGTTGCCTAGCCACATCGAGGCTGGCGAAAACTACCTCTACATATCCGGCGGAAGGGAGCTCTTTGCAGAACTGGTAAAAGCCGCTGGGAGATGCGGCCAGCTTCTAGACGTGTTGCAACCACATAAATGGCTGTACCTAAAGGCGGTGGAGAGATCGCGGAAGAAGAGAAAGCGACCAGACTACGTTGGCGGTAGACGGGTTGAGGAATACATCGACTTGGCGCCAGGTGAGGCATCTCTTTATATCATCCCCTTAGCAACTCACGAAGTAAAAATATCCAGGATTCGACTCAGAGAGAAAAGAGATAAACCAAAGGACGGTAGAAAAATTACTGTTAAAGCCGACGACGTTCAGAAATACCTCAACACAGCGTGGATCATCTATTACGGCGCA
>NZ_JBMFKV010000270.1:0-2162 GCF_049971835.1 Pyrobaculum sp. | reverse complement strand
GTGCTGTAGGGGTAGAAATATCTAGTGTTGATCTAATCCTCAGTTTGTGGGGCTTTTGCCATGGGGAGTAAACCTGGGCTCAAAATCCGGCGTCTCCATCAATTCCTCCCCGGTCTCAGTAGGCGGCCTGGCCCTTTATAAGTCGAATGTACCTTATTTTCGGTTTTCTCTCTCCTAGAGTTTTTATACGTGGAGAAGATATGAATGTCCCTACTACTACTGTCTGTGGTTTGGCTGATCGCCAGGTGGAGCGGCGTGGTGAGTCTTTTAATCTGCTTTAGATTGCTGGAGTGGGTGTATGCCAGCGGTAGCTAGGTGTTTCTGGGGTTTTCTCCACTTGGGGGGATCAGATCTTGTGTCGTTCTACTGATTGGATAAGGGGGGAGCGTTATCTGCCGTGTGAGGTGTCGTCTGCTGGGCTTCCCTACGTTGATGATTTTGTTGCTCTCTGCTTCTACTACCCTAAGGAGGCTGGTTTTGAGAACCAAGCATCCCGTGATATTCTGAAACTTAAGAGATCTGCACAAGTTGCTAAAAGGCTGGGAGTAGCTATGGCGTTTGTAGTAGAGAGTAGGTGGTCGAGCGAGTTAAACAGCGCAGTTGTTGTACCAATGCCCAAGCATCTAAACGAAAAGAAGGGTTATAACCAGGCGCTTGAGCTTGCCAGAGTTGTCGTAAATAGCTTAACTCAACGCGGATATCGCATAAAACTTGAAAAAGACGTTGTAGGGAAGAAGTCGCCAATATCTTCTACTGAAATTAGAAATGCTTGTGGAGAAAATTTTGATTGTGCTTTGAGGCGCCACGATGAGAACTTGGTGGTGCTTAAACAGCTGGATAGGCCTGTGGCGATTATTATCGACGACGTTAGGACTACGGGCGCCTCTGTGGCGGCGTTGGCTAAAAAGCTGAGAGAGGCGGGGGCCCGGAGGGTATACGCTGCAGTCATCTCACGCGATGCTGTAATAAAGGACGTAGGTATGTGTATCGTGAAAGAGATATATGAGGTTCATGATTATTATGACGACAATTATCCTTATACTCTGGACGAGCTGGCTGAGATATACAGCGCGGCCATACACTGGCGGAGGGAGTGGGGTCCCATAAGGAGTCTAGCCGCTAAACTGAAGGACGGAGCTGAGCTTGTAGGCTTACTTAGACAGCTTCCTTCATTTAGCCTTGCTCAGCAAAAGGCCGCGGAGCTGAGGGGCTCGCTGGAGTTGGCCATTAGGCTGGGGGCTGTGCCGCTTCCCATGGGGTGGAGCGAGTACCCAAAGCTCCTCATGGAATACGGCCGCGGCGTGGTGGACCCACCATTGTTAATTTTTCGTATGGGGAGGCCTCTCAACTTCGTCGAGTGGCCTGTGGCTGTGGTGGGGACCAGAGATCCCACTGAAAGCGGGCTCAAGGCGGCGGCGGAGGTGGGCCGCCTCTTAGCTAAGAGGGGCGTGCCGGTGGTGACGGGTTTAGCCAGGGGCGTCGACAGGGCGGCGGTAAAGGGCGCGCGCTCAGCCGGCGGCTGGGTCATAGGCGTGTGGCCAGCGCTGTGGAAGAGGGTGCTGAAGTCCACCGAGCCGCGCCGAACGCATATAGTGCTGTACCGCGAGATTTCGTATTTTCTCAAAAGAGACGACTCAACTGCGGTGGCTGAGTACGCCTTTAGTGACGACGCTAGGCGAGGCTTCGACCAGATGCTGGCCGCGAGAAATAGGATAATTTCGGGTATGTCGAGAGCTGTAATCATCCCGGAGTCTAGGTACAGAGAGAGGAGCTGGGGCACCAAGTACCAGGTGAAATACGGCATTAAAGCCGGCAGACTCGTAATAGTAATGAGGCCCAGCACAGACGCAGATGACGTCTGGCGCGCCTTTAAGTTCTTCATAGACGAGGGGGCGGTGGAGGCCAAGGATCCCGAAGAAGCGGTAGAAATTGCACTCGGCGCAAACCCCCACGAGTAGATAACCTGCTCCGTTAGATAGAACTAGTAAGCAGACGTGCCTCCGCTTTGACGGAAGTTGTTTCCATTATTATGAAAGGAATATTCTTCCCCTTGGCTGAGTTAGGCTACCTCAAGGTAGCGATCTTGGCACCCCCCCCCCCCACTAACCACGAATGTGTCGTATACCAGCTGAGGAGGGGGCTCCATTCACCTCCTCTGGGAG
>NZ_JBMFKV010000269.1:0-2163 GCF_049971835.1 Pyrobaculum sp. | reverse complement strand
ATGTTGGTGTAGGGGGACGTGGCCACTGCGAACATCATTGGTCCGCGGGCTGTATTCTTCTCAATAACCTCGTAGTTGTCTGTCTCGAAGGCCTTTCTGGCTTTTATGTCGTAGAATTTTAGTTTTTGTTTCGACATGCCTTCCGGCGCGTATCCTTTTAAAAAACCGTTGTTTATTTTAAAGGATTTTATGAATAAAACTTGTCGTCCTTCGGGAAAGTTTATTAGGTGTAGTCAACCATTTATTTATGCGTATCAGAAAACTTGCTTATGTGGCTGTTTTCACCGGGCTGGGGCTGGCGCTGGCCCCGCTTAGCTTCCCCGTGGGTCCCACAAGGGCTTTTCCAGGCCAGCACTTTGTAAACGGGCTGGCTGGGGTGCTTGTAGGCCCCTGGGCGCTGGTGGTCGCCTTTCTAATCTCGTCGCTGAGGAATATGCTCGGCTTAGGGACGTTGTTCGCCTTCCCCGGCAGCCTCCCGGGGGCGTTGGTTGTGTGGCTAGTAGGCGTCGTCTTGAGGCGCTTTGGGAAGGCGCACTACGCGCCGCTTTTCGAGCCCCTTGGCACCCTCGGGCTGGGGTTCCCCACGGCGGCGTATGTCGTGGCGCCGCTTCTGGGCGTCGGCGAGAGGTTCGCCGCGGGCTTTATACCTCTGCTGGCTGGGTGGGCGGCGTCTACCTTCTCCGGCAGCGTGGCGGCTTTCGCCGTCGCCTCCGCGTTGAGGAGGCTTGGCCGTCTATAGGGTGTTAATCGTGGGGGACGTTGGGAGGGGGAAGACTCTGTTGCTGGCCAAGATGTTGAAGGCGCTGGCGGCCCTCGGCGTCTCTGTCACCATCCTGGACTTCGCGCCTGAGAAGATGGGGGTGGGGGCGAAGCTGACGAGGTACGTGGACGTGGCTGGGGTTAGGTACTTGACGGAGGTCTTCCGGGCTCCGCGTCTGGAGGGGAGGGACGCGGGGGAGGAGCTGGCCCTGGCGAGGGAGAACGCGGAGAGGGCGGCGGCGCTTATTAGGCAGTTCTTGGCGAGCCCCACGCCGGTGCTGGCCGTCAACGACTTGACCATATACCTCCACGCCGGCGACCCGGCGCTGGTGGAGGAGGCGATTGACGCGGCGGACGTGTTTATCGCCACTGCGTACTACGGCTCCGCGCTGAGGGACAAGGGGTCTGGCATCTCCGGGCGCGAGCGCCGCGCTGTTGAAGAGCTGATGAAGAGGTGCGACGTGTTTCGGCTGTGATTGAGGCCCGCTGCCTAACGGTGTACGCCGGAGGGGAGCCGGTGGTTAAATGCGCAAGTTTTAGGGTGGGGCCTGGGGAGCTGGCTGTTCTATACGGGCCGACGGGAGGGGGGAAGTCTAGCATCGTGAAGGCCTTGGCCGGCATCTATAGGCACAGCGGGGAGGTCCGCCTCGAGAGGCCCTACTTCATATTCCAGGACGTGGATTTCAACCTCCTGTTCGCCTACACAGACGAGGAGGCGAGGTCCGTGGCGTGTCGGCCGGCGGAGAGGCGGGAGATCGCCAAGATGTCGCCGGGACAGCGACAGCTGTTCGCCGTTAGGCTCGCTCTGGAGTCCGGCGCGTCGGCGGTGGTGCTGGACGAGCCTCTCGCATTCCTCGACCCCGCCTCTGCGCTGGAGGTGGCCGAGGCTATCAAGAGGCTGAGGGACGGGGGCCTCGGCGTGCTCGTAGCGGAGCACAGACTGGAGTTTTTCCTAGACGCAGACCGCTTCTACCTGGTGGACGGGAGGGTGGAGGAGCTGGGGCTCGAGGATCTGCTCATTGAAGCGTCTAGGAGGGGCTACGGGCCCTACTTCACCCGCCACAGCTTCAGGCCCCCGGCGGCGCCGAGGGGCGAGGGGTGCGGTGTGGAGATCGGAGGGAGGCCCTACCCCCCTGGGTCAAAAAACGCGTTGACAGGCCCCGTGGGGTCCGGCAAGACCTACACCCTCTACGCCCTGGCGGGCGTGGTGAAGAAGGCGGGCGTCCGGGGGTGCAGGCCGGCGGGCTTCGTGCCGCAGAACCCCTACCTCTACTTCGGCGAGGTGGATCTATCAAAGGCGCCAAGGGAGGTTCTGGAGTGGCTGGGGCTCGGCCCGGGGGACAGCCCCCTGCGCCTATCCTACGGCGAGGCCCGGCTTCTGGCCGTGCTGTGGGAGCTGTGGAG
>NZ_JBMFKV010000268.1:0-2167 GCF_049971835.1 Pyrobaculum sp. | reverse complement strand
AGGTAGGCGTGGAGTGCCGGGCCGTGGTCTTTGACTGCTCTGTCTACGTGTTGGCCCCATGTCGAGACGCCCATAACAGCCACGCTCTTCAACACGCCGAAGACGGCGTCCACCCAGCGGTTGGGATACGCAAAGACCCCTCCCTCCCCTACGTGAGCCACCAGCGCCTTGTTTACAAAGACGTATTCGGGAGGCGCGACGCCGAGGCGCACCTCCACCGGATCCCTCGACCTAGCCACCTTGGCCACCAGCAGGTCCATCACTCCGTCAAGCACCTCCCTCAGCGCGGGGTGGTAGAGGAAGTAGTAGACGTGGCCTCTCTTCAAGACGTCTGGCTTGTACTCGCCCACCTCAACGGCCAGGCGCCTGGCGAGGAAGTCTGCAATCTTTTTACTCCTAGTCATATACACCTGCACTAGGCCGCGGGGGACGGGGAACTCGCCGCGCGCCAGATACTGGCGGTACGTCTCAAGAGCCTCCGCCACGTCTCTATCCATAGCCCTATACAGCGCCTCCAGCAACAGCTCCCTGGACTTGGCTATGCGGCCCACCGCCTCCGCGGCGGCTCTCAGAAGCTCTGCGGCGCCGTAGCCGAGGCCGAGGGCGCTTGTCCTCACCAGATAAGCCGCCGCCTCCGCCACGGCGTCGCCAGCCCTAACAGCCCTCTCGTAGAGGGCCGGGTCGTCTAGAGACGTTACAACCAGCTCTCTCAAGGCGGAAACCGCCCTCTCAGCGATTTCCTCGGGCAGGTCGCCCACAGCCGCCAGCCTCTCAATCCTCGTAATTAGCCTCTCGGCGTACTCCCTCGGATCCCTGCCTTCCCTCTCCCTCAGCCACAGCGCCCTCCACACCGGCCTCAACGCGGAGTCGTAGAAGCCCTCTTTGACGAGGGCTCTCTCCACATTCTCCACCTCAGCCTCCGCCATCCGCCTAAGCTCCTCCGGCAACTGCCTATACAGCGCGGCGTCTCTGGCGCGTGCCGGCTCGATCCGAGCCAGCTCTTGTAGCGCAACCACAGCCACGTAACGCCTAAGGCCTCCCTCGGCGTACCACTCCCTCGCCACCCTCTCGACCTCGTGCTTGGCCCCTGGGGAGAACCTCGCCGCGGCCTTCAGCTCCTCCACCACGCCCCTCACCGCGTCTCTATAGACGCGGTAAACCTCCTCGGAAGGCTGAACCTCCCTCAGCATCTTGCCGAGGTCGTAGTAGCCCCTCTCAGCCAGCCACTGCACGACGGCGCCCGGTAGCTCGACTCTGCCCTCTGCGTGGTGCCTCGCCAGCTGTGATGCTATTCTGCCGACTTCTTCTTCAAGCCTCTTGACACGCTGAGAGGCCCACCTACCGACGCTTCTAACCACAGCGTCCTCTAGCCTGGAGGGCTGGTACCTCGCCTCTACGTCCAGTGCCTTTGCCACGGAGAAGACACCGCCCTCCCTCACAAACGTGCGCCTCGGCTCCATCCACCTCTCAAACCGCCTGTAGAGGCGGTAGGCCTCCACAGCCTTGGCAACTATATCAGCCGCGCCCTCCAGCTTCAAATCGATCAGCCACGCCAAAACCCTCTCAGGCGCGGCCCACTTGACCAACCTACTGACAGCCTCGTCTGGATCCAGCCTCACGAGAGAAAGAGCGCCCGGCCCGAACCACCTCCTTAGCTCCTCGGCCTTCTCTCTGTCTATATTCATCAACGCCTCTCTCAGCTGTTTTACGTATTTGCTGTACTTCTTGGCGGCGCTCTCAGCCACCACCCTGGCTCTGTCTCTGTCCACCTTCTCGGCGGCTTTTGCCAGAGCCGCCTCCTCCCTAGCCGCCCTGGCAAGCAGAGCCGTTACCACGACGTCAGGCGCCTTTCCCCTAAGCGCATGCGCAGACTCCTCAAGAGCGAGAGCAACGCCGCCTCTGGCCAGAAGCTCGGCCAGAGCTCTGTGCCTCCTGCCCTCGGTAGTCCGCATATAGCGCTGGATGCCCTCTCTAACACCTGCCCAGTCCCACCTGGCGATGAAGCGGGCTACTCTGTCTGGGTAGTGTCTGCCGCCGACCTCCTCCTCTACCAGCCTAACCCTCGGCCTTCTGAAGACGTACGTCGGCATCCCCACCCTCAGCGGCACGTCCGCCTGCACAGCCACGTCGCCGACAACATCCTTCAGCTCGGCGAAGACGGGGTACC
>NZ_JBMFKV010000267.1:0-2171 GCF_049971835.1 Pyrobaculum sp. | reverse complement strand
GGCGGCCTTGGCCCACTCTGGCGTGTATAGGAGTTTTACTTGTGGGGTGCCCGTGGCGATGGTATCTATGTTGTCTGAGTGAGTGCCGACGGGCTGTATGATTACCTTGGAGTCGCTCGCGGGCCTTACGGAGCCGGTTGTCTCGAAGCTTACCTTTACCAGCTTGTCGGCGAGCTTGTTTCCTCCTTGGAGCAGGTTCACTACGATGTAGTCGTCTACCGCTCTTAGCACCCTTCCCGTGATTTCGTAGGGCTCATTTGGGTTTGCTGGCCTTATCCTAATTCTGTCTAGCTCGATTTCAAGCGGCGGGACTATAAATATCTCCAGCTGGCCGGGGCTGACGGCGCCTGTGACTGTGACTGTCATTTGGAAATTAGAGGGCGCCTTGCCCCAGAGCTCGCGTGGCTGCACTTTTATCTCGGCGCATTTCCGAATGTCGACGGTCTTTAGCTCTGTCTTCACAACCGCCTTTGTCACGGGGTCTAGGATCTTGGCCTCTATCCTGAGGACGACTCCGCTGTCGATTCTAACTCTCCGCCAGCCCCCCACTTCCTCTACGGAGACTCGCCTGCCGTCTATGTAGGCCGCCACTTCGGAAAGGCCCACTACCTTAAAGGTGTAGTGGTCACCGACGCACGCCGTGTCGCTCCCCACGATGAATTGGGCGGTTGGCATGGGGGAGGAGATCGTTGCCGGGGTCTTGGCGCTGATGGTGAAGGAGGCGCCGTACGTGTTTATAGTTGCCGTCTTGGTAGAGGGATCGTAGTGCCCCAAGCCGCATTGGTCAACCAGCGTCAGGGGGATGGTCGCGCAACGATCGGCGAATGTGGGGGATGTTTGGAAGATTAGCTCCACGTTGTCTGGGTCCTGGGCATGTATTCTGTAGAGTCCGAGTGACCCCGATATAGAGGCCGAGCCTGTTCCATTGAACACGAGGGTTTCCCAGCTCCAGAGCCACTGGCTGAAGGCTTGTTCCAGCTCCTTGGCGGTGGGGGAGAATAGATAAACGCCGCCGGTCTGTCTCGCGATGTATCTGAGCTCTGCCTCGTTTACATCCTTTCCGAGGCCTATGGCGTAGACTGGAGCGGTGATCTTTATCCTGCTCAGCGCCTGGGCTGGCGGCGTGCCGACGTTGTGTTGGCCGTCTGTGAGCAGAACCACAGCCCCCGTGCCGCCGAGGAGCTCGAAGGCCGCCGTTAAGGAGTCGCCTATGTTTGTGCTACCTCCGGCGGATAACGCTCCGAGATCGCGCTTCAGCTTGGTGTAGTCTGTGGTAAGGGGACTTACCACCCGGGGCCTGTCCGAAAAGGCGATTAGGCCGATGGGGACCTTGCCTCCAGCCAGGATGTCCACCACTGTGCTCGCCACGCGTTTAGCGGTTTCCAGCTTCTCCCCGGCCATGCTCCCCGAGACGTCTATAACCAATACCACTGCCCTTATCTGCCGCCCCGTAACGTTTGCCGTTGCCTCTAGGTGGTAGAAAACGGGGGCGCATAACTCGCGGAGTGCTAGCCTAATCTGCCTAACTACGGGTCCAGGGTAGACGTGGGCATATATCACGCCGTCGGTGTAGAGCACGGAGGTGTGGGGGTAGGGCGTGATGCCAGGCGCATCCAGCGTATCCAGCGACACGCCGCATAGCGATCCAGAGACGGAGGCCAGCGGGGAGAGGCCGGGGGAGAGCGAGTAGAGCCTAACCTCGGGCTTTGCTACGTAGTATCTCCTCTCCAACTCGCCGATCCTCACCCTTATGTAGCCGGGGAGTTCGGCCCTGCCGCACCATGTTAAGCCCCCTCTCCAGCTCAGACCCGGCACGTCCACAACCCCCCGGGGTATGTCGAAGTCGCTCAGGTCTACGCAGAGCGTGGAGTTGTGGAGAAAGACGTGGATCTTAGGTGCCACCACAGCCGGAGCCTCGGCCACGGTAAAGTTGTACACCAACTCGCCATCGATATACACCGCGAATCGCCGAGTGCCCGGCGGTAGCTCGGCGGTGAAAACAAGTCTTTGGACTACGGGCCCCCCAAATGCCGACACCTCTGGCCTTATCACTGTTGTAGTTCCGTTGCCCGTGGCGACTATCTCTATCTTCCTAGAGGGGTTCACCCCGTAGACGACGCCGCGTATATACCTTCCCCGTGCCTCCACCTCGCTGAGTGCGGGTCTTGGGC
>NZ_JBMFKV010000266.1:0-2179 GCF_049971835.1 Pyrobaculum sp. | reverse complement strand
GGCGTGGCTGTGCGGATCCGCGCAGATAGGCCGGTGGCGCTTAAACCAGCAGACACCGCCCTGGGGTATGCAACAGTACAGCCGGAGCCTCAGAAAACAGAGGGAGGCGAGGTGTTGCTGAAAATCAAGGGGTTGAGGGGAGGTGTTGACTACATCCACCTAAAGACTATCGTGGCCGATGACGTGGAGGTGGAGGCCCCCAGGCTGAGAGTAGTCGTCGAGAGGGAGGAGGTGAGGATATCTGCAACTCTCTCGGCGGAGTCCCCCACGGCGCAACCCGGGGGTACTGTGAGGCTGACGGCCCTCGTCACCGCGTCGCGGGACGCCGCCGCAGAGGTACAGCTTATGCACAACGGGAGGCTTGTGGAGAGACGTAGCGTCGAGCTCCGGCGGGGGGAGAACAGATTTGACTTAAGCGCCTCCGTCCAGCCGGGGGAGAATATTTACTACATAGCATTGTTGATGCCGGACGGCAGGAGAATCGCCAGCAACCACGTCACCGTAAGAGGCGTCGAGGTGGCGAGGAGGGCGGTGCTCGACATAAAAATCGAGGCGCCGCCCCGCGTAGAGATGTTCAGAGATGTGGAGGCCGTTGTCAGAGTTTTTAACATAGGCAACGACGTGGCTGAATCTGTCAGTGTTAAAGTATTCTCGGAGGGCCAGCTGAAGCTTGACCCATTCATCCGAGACGCGGCTGTGGAGCCTCAGGAGGAGCTGGTGGTGCCTGTGGTGGCCAAGGCGGAGCGTCCAGGCCGCGGTAAAATCGTGGCGATTGCGGTCTACAGAGGCCAGTACTACAGAAAGGAAGCCGAGGTGGAGGTGGAGTACGTGCCGCCCAAAGCGGAGCTGGAGGTCAAGACGCCAGCAAGCTTCTACATAGGAGTGCCCAACACCCTCATCGTCGTTATACGCAACCACAGCCACTACCCCCTCCGAATTACGCGGCTGAGGATAAGAGACAAGACAGCCGAAGTCAACCAGCTACTGGGGCCTGGGGAGGAGTGGGTTAATATCTACGCCGTTGACATCGGCCCCGCGGATAGGGAGCTGGAGGTGGTTGCGAAGCTGGCGGATCCCACCGGCAGAGCCGCGGAGCTGACGTGGAGGGAGAAGATAGAGGCTAGGAAGGCCAGGGGCGTCGCGGCTTTTGTAAAGCCAACAGTCACCCGGCAGAATGAGCTCACGCCGCTGGAAGTGACGTTACAGAACAACTACAGCGTCGAGGTTAGAGATGTGGAGATAAGAGTGAGGTCTCCCCACGCCGACGTTATAAAAGGGGAGAGACATAAATTCGCCACAATAGGCCCAGGTGAGAAGAAAATATTCACAGTGTGGATAAGGCCGACCACCTCCGGCACGATAGATCTAGTCCTAGACGCCGCCTACACGGCGGGCGGCAGAGAAATGGCGGAGACGGTCGATATTTCAAACGCCGCAGAGGCTAGAGGCTACATAGCCCCCTACGAGGGGACCCCCCAGCAGGCTCTAGAAGAGGCGCTAGAGCTCCTCTCTACACTGGAAAGAGTAGGGCCTCAGAAGCCCCTCGTCAATAGACTAATCTCAGTCTTAAACGCGGTAAATATATGGAGAGGAGAGCTCTACTTCGACTTAAGGCAGGTGGAAGATTGGCTCAACGACGAGGTGAAGTTCCACACAGCCATCGCCGCGATAAAACAAAGCGTGAGGCTTATAAGAACTTCAGCACTTTGACAAAACTCCCTCCAGCTCGCCTAGCTCACCCGCGATAACCATAAACTGAGGCCTAAACCTCTCCTCCAGCCCCTCCACCAGCTGAGGCACCTCCTCCGGAGCCGCCCTAGACAGCTTTATAAAAGACGCCGCCAGTTCCACGTAGCCCAGAAAGAAGAGAATACAGGAGTACTGTCTCAAAAGGCCGAGAGACTCAGGCGATATATGGTCCCGCAAAACCTCGGCAAGCCTCCTCGCCCCCTCTCTAGAAAACCTCCCCTCTGCAATACACTCAACCACGGCGGCGAGAATATCTCTAAACTCCTCATCCGGCACATAGCTAGGGATGCTGTTAACCACTCTTACAAGCCTGGGCGCAAGGAGCCTAGCTCTACACTCCCCCAGGTAGTACTGGGCCGCCTCTACGAACTTCACCGCGAGATCTCTATCGCTACGGGAAGATCTGTAGAGGTAGTCCACCACCTCCATG
>NZ_JBMFKV010000265.1:0-2185 GCF_049971835.1 Pyrobaculum sp. | reverse complement strand
CCGCCAAGCCCCCCGCCCACCCCCTCCCTAGCCCTCGGCGCAGTGAGAGGAGAGGAACTGGTGGTGTGCGGAGCCCACCCACCCAACCCAATAGAAGCCGCACACGAGCTGTGGCACACCCTCACCCCACAGAAGAAAACCGAACTAGCCCTCTGGATCACCAAATTCATAGCACATATAGTAGACAGCATAAACCTCGACGAGGCATACCACAAAATCACAAGAGAAGGCTGGAAAAACGCATACAGCGCAATACTAGGCAATGTGCGGCAAAAATTAAGGTGGTGAGAAAAACAACGGTGAAGCCCCACTCCGCGGCGCAACTCATGATAACGAGGTCATTACACTGTCTAGCAGTTAAACCATGCAAACTTTAGAGATTACGTAGGAATCATAATGCTTATATAGTTGCTTTAACCTACATAATTATGAAATATATTGCATATTTATTATTATTTGCTATGTGCATTTATGGTATCACTGTGACCGCAACTTGGCACTTTGAGAACTACGGCGTGATAGTTGATGTAAGATACGCCGCAGATATAGAATCCACCATCTCAAAAACCTACATATTGTGGCCCGGAGAAGAGCTTGCGCTCTCGTTCCAGCCAAAGAGCGGTAAATTAACTCTAGACATATCTGTGAAACAAGACTTGCCCCTGATAGGCGGCCTACACTTCAGCCGCGAAATTGACATAAAGCCCGGCGAGCGGCGCGAAATTGAGTACAGCGTACTGCCAGGGGTCAAGCTAAAGCTCTACGGCAAAATCGACGTACAAGCCACAGTCGTATCTAAAAACGCCGAACCTAAGACAGCCACATGCACTATACCCTGCGAGAAAAGATTTAAAATTTACAACTCAGCGGCATTTACCACGATCTTCTATGCAACCCCCACCGTCGGGCTGGACCTCTCAGCTCTAGGCTTCTCCAAAAAACTTCTTGAAAAGCAACTCGGTAGCCAGGAAATGAGACCACCAGTCATTCATAAAGTAAGCTACATACTCCCACAAATGCTCACCGCAGTAGCCATCATCATAAACCTAGCAGCCGCCATATACGCGCTAAAGACACTATTACAAAAACAGAAGCCGCCACCAAGCTAATAACACATCACTCTCACTCCCAGACCACAGCACCGCCGCCTCACCCCCCTTACGACCTACAACATAACGAATACGGCCAAGATAAACGTACATCAGATCTCCCTCCAGAGACATATCACAGAGCCATCTAAGGAGCTGTCACATATCTAACACGTCATCTACAAGATCGGCACACCCCCAGATCTCTAAGCCCCAAATTCGCAGGAACATTTAATTCGCCTCGGCCGATACTCTCCACACTTGCTAGATTATAGAGAATACGGTTAGCTAGAAAGTGGGACACATCCCACCTATGCAGAAAAAAGGCGTGTTTATCTGAATTCCACGTATAGAAACGGCAGATCCACCCTGCCGCAACTAGGTATCTCCACCTTATGTTGCGTCGTGTAGAAATAGGCAGAAAAGGACTTGCCCCGAGATGCGTCAAAACTAGCATCTCCGAGCACGACGAAGGTCTGCGTCCCGCCCGTCCACGCCACGTCCATTCCTATCATCTCGACCACCTTGGCGATTCTCTCTATTACGATCTTGCCAGCTTTTTTAGCACGTTCAATTACCTTCTTCCCCAGATCCACGCCGGCGCCCACGTCCGGCGCCGTCAGCGAACCTGGACACTCCTGGTAAAACCAGCCAGCCAGCTCACTTATCTGGACGTTGTATTGAGGTATCTGCGAGCCAGTCCCCGTGTAAGTTCTGTAATGAATAGTTGTTGAGCCCACCACCTGGGCATCTGGTGTGTTTGTGACGTCGGCCACCCCCATCACGATGGTGTTGCCGCTGATCTGCACCCCGTTTGGATACACCCGGTACAGCCAGTCTTGATCCACCAAAAGACACCCACTCACATCGGCTATGTAGTACTCGACTCTATACACCTCGTACCTCCCCGACATCCATAGATAGATAGCGTAAATCCTCCCGGCGGGAGGTATGGCAGACGAGCGGGCGCCGCTGTACTGCGCCCCGAGGGTGTAGGCGAGGGGCTCTATTCTGAAGGATATGTTTACGAAATCGGCCACGTCCTCTTGCAACGCGATGCCGTAGCTAAAGCGTTTTTCGTAGACCGAGGCGAGCCC
>NZ_JBMFKV010000264.1:0-2187 GCF_049971835.1 Pyrobaculum sp. | reverse complement strand
GATGACCGGTTCACCCCTTGCTGACGCCTTGTCGCCCCCGAGATCCATAGTGGCCATTCGTCTGACCCCCTCCCAACCCCTCGGTGTTCACCTGGATCGGCCTTTAGCACGGATCTGTACCACGCCTTAAGAGTCTTCTCGTCCACCGTGGATAGAGCTTGACTAGTTGTTGTTGCGCACTTCTCCCCCCGCCACTCCACGGCTCTCTTCAGCATGCTGACGACGAAGGCCGCCTCTGCGCACCCAGTAGCCTATGGGGCAGAGGACCGTCTTCGGCCCAAGAGGGAAAGCAAGCTGTTCTCTACCTGCTGGACACGTTTTGGAGTCTCTATACGCTGATAGTAACAGAAGCCTCGAGCCGCGCTCCGCGGCTTCGTCGGCTTCTGTTTGATACGTTGCCTCAACCCGGCGTTTTTCATCCTTATCTATTATCTCCTCTTGTGGCTTCTTACCAAAGTCCACTGTGATGATAATTGCCGGCTTCTTACTCAGTTGGTGAGCCGCTTTGCTGAACCCGTCCCTCTTCCTATCTCTTTCCCTCAGCTTCTCAACCCTCTCTCTGTACTCTCTGGTGTGGAAGACGGGGAATTTTGCCGCCTATTTCATACTTAAGCTCTTCACCCCACCTCCACCTGACTGCGTCACGACTCCTGGCCTAGCGGTTGAAGCTGGTGCGGAGAACTTTTATCGAGATGGAAGTTGTCCCCGCTTCAAGCTCCACCGCGCAACCATATCAACAGCGGCCCCCTCGACTCCTCAGGCTCCACCTCGTAAATGAAGACGGCGCACAGCATGTTCTTCACTCACCTCAGATGTGTTTACAGTATGTATATTTATATAGAATATAAAAAAGATTCCAAATATAAAATTGAAAAATCTAGAAAAAAAATATTAAGTTAAAATTTAACAAGCTCTATGCCAGCGATCAATGGTGTCTACAACACGTCCCCATGGTAGCCACAAATCTGGATTTCCATTGCAGAAGTACACAGGCTGAGAATTAGGTTCCGGCCCATCGCGATACGTAATTAATTTCTTATCTCTTGAAATTATTGCTTGATATCTACAGTAGCCCGCGCCTACTCTTTTTGTGAAATCTGTATCGCTGTAACTCGTGTAGTACCATGACTTACAGTAGCCCAAACTCGTGAGATATCTTTCAGCGTCGCCGTTCGGCGGGCCCCAGTCACTTCCTCCACACTTGTTCCTCACCTGGCTTAACGCAGGATCTCCCTCGCCGCATCCGCACACAGTCCCGCTCCACCTGCCGTCGGGACATGACCCATCGACGCAACATTTCATACATGTACAATCGCTCTTACAATCTATTCCAGCCGACAAGAAGGTCGTAGCTAACGTAAGAAATAGCGCCGCGGTTAGAACTAATACAACAGCCCTCCTCATGTCCACTCCACGAGTTTAACTGTCAAGGTAGGGATCTTACTCTTCCCCACATACTCCCTAACCTCTACCACGACACCGCTGAGATCTACATAAAATACGTAGCGATGTGGCTCAAATTCATTGGTTATTTTAGTGTAATTTGAGTAGTATTTTCTTTTTAATTCTGCCTCTACCACATAGCACTTCCCGACGGGGCCTCTACAGTCGACGAGCTCCTTTGCTACCTTGTACTCGTCTCTGAACTCAGCCCGCGAAACTATCGTAGGGCCGTTTGTCATCTGCGGCAGATATGTTACGTTATTCACCCATTTAACCCTGAACTGCCTGCCCTCGGCCACATAGGGCCAAAACGGCGGGGCCACTAGCAACGGCAGGCAATTCATACTTATGGGCCGCTCAGTGTAGTTGTGAATCCACAGAGACTCCCCAGTTATTGTGTGCAACCAGATCACGGTGTTGTTTACAACAAGCCACTCCATAATAGCCGAGCCGTTTATCCACCTACCATCAATAAACAAGAAGCTGTAGAGAGTGCGCACGATAGAATAACTGTTGTCTGTCTTAGTGACGTTATATACCCACCGTTCGTACATAACGCCGTCAGCTAATCGTTCAAGATCCGTCTCGTAAACATAGTACCCGGGCCTTGGCTTAAGCTCTCTAACTGGCTCTACATCAATAAAGAATTCCTCCTCCACAAGGTAAGAGCTGTTATCACGCGTCCACTTTTTCGTAATTTTCGCCGGCGGCTTACTCTTATTCTCCATCCATAAACGCGGCCAT
>NZ_JBMFKV010000263.1:0-2203 GCF_049971835.1 Pyrobaculum sp. | reverse complement strand
GAGAGGGGGGGGACGAGGGGGTGAGAAAACTGGCGGAGAAAGCTAGGGTAGTTCTACACCTCTTGGCATGAACTGCAACAAGAGAGCCTACGCCTACCTGGGGGAGCTGGCTTGCGAAATGGCGGAGACCTGGAGAAGATGTGTAGAACGCCGCCTTGTGGAAAAAATTCCAGAGCTGTGCCTAGCCGCCTACGCCGCCGTGATAGACGCCAGAGGCTCGGTGGTCAGGGCAAATTTCGAAGATTTTATAGACGCAGATTTTAGAGAAAAGCTCGGCAGAGCCCGCCGCCGTCTATTCCCCCACTTCCACGGAGTGGTTGAATACGAGGAGTTTATAAAAACCGCAGCGTTGAGATACCTCCTTTTAAAAAACGCCTTACAAAAAACACAAAGCCGCTTAGCCGCTGTGATGTTGTAACTACTAATAGTGGAAAATTCTACATTTCTGTGGCTTGTCTAGCAGACGAGGTTCTCCACAGGCTTTGTGTTAAATGCGGCGGGAGGGGCGGCCCTATGTGCACCGCCGTCTGTCTAAACGTGGCTCTGCTTATTTTTAAAGAAGAGGAGGTGGAGCTCACAGAAGAGGGTGTGGAGAGGCTAATAGGCTTCCCGCCTGAGGGCCTCCCGGAGATCGCAGGCGATCTCTACGGCCGGAGAGTGTCTAGAAAAACTGCCTTGGCTAGGCTGGCGGAGTACATATGCCGTAAAATTTAACCAGCACCGCCCTCCGGGGATGTATGGAAAGCGTAGTGGATTCTCTCTGCCGCTACCTGAGGGGCAGGGCGGAGGCTGTGGTTTTCGACTGGGAGCTGTGCGCCAGGAGGGGGTGGAGGGGGAGGGGTTGCAAGGCGCTTCAAGTCCTAGCCGCGGTGGCCAGGTACCCCGGCGGCGAGGTGCCTCTAACCGCCGAGAGGCTGGGGCTGGGCCCGGCGCACGCCAAATACCTCCTGTATTTGCAGAAGAGGCTCGGCCCCGTCGCGGATAAAGAAAACGCGGTGCTGGAGGCTTGGGATATGGTGGGCAGGGCGTTTCTAATGGACCTCCTGGCGTTGATAAAAAAGCGGCTATGAGAGACGTGGCTGAGTACCTCGCCGGGGTACTCTGCAGAAGAGTCGCCGACAAGCTGAAGGCCCTGCAGCCGGTCTTCCAGCGATGCGCCGAGGCGCCGCCCGTGGGGGAGTGCCTCTACGTACACGTGCTTCTGCGTACAGAAGACCGCTTCTACACAAGCTACGAGGAGTGGCTGAGAGAGACAGGCCTCCCCAAGAACAAGGCCACTAAAAAGCTGTGGGAGGAATCCGCCTACCAAGGCGGCTCCATCAAGCTGACAGCCTTAGCCGAGCTAGAAGCTTTATCCAGAGAGAGGCAGAGAGAGCCATGAGAACCATAAAAACCGCCGTCGTCTACTCCCTAGACGGAGGCGTGGGGAAGACCACGCTGGCCACCGTGATGTCAATAGCCAAAGGCTTCACCCTCGTCATAGACGCAGACTGGGAGAAGGCCGAGCTCTCCCAGCTCTTCAGAGTCCCCAGGAGGCCCGGCTGGGTCGCCCCCTTTCAAGGGAAGCAGATATACGTTCACCAAGTCAACCCCACGCTGTACATACTGCCGGGATACGACGCGGTGGAACTTTACCAAAAGGACCAGTCTGTTGTGAAGGAGCTGGAGCTGGCGCTCCTTGAGTGGATAGAGTACCTCCCCCAGTTCGTGGACAAGACGAAGCTACCAGTAGACACCGTCGTCATCGACACCACCCCGGCGCTGAGGACGGAGCTTCTGGAGAGCCTCCAGAAGCTGGGGCTGTTCACCGTCTTCGTGGGAGACGGCCGCATGCTGTCGAAGGTCTCAGACGTCAAGGCCGAGCAGTACAACAGATACACCTCATACGCCTCTGCCCTAGTCATAAACCAGGTGGACAAGGCGGAGGTGTTGCAGGCGAGGCGCATAACCCCCTACGTGCTGAGACACGTCGGCCACATACGGCAGTACCACGCAGACGCCGTCGCGGCGGCGATTCTGCGGGATAGAGAAAACCGCCGCTCGGTAGAGGAGTTGTTAACTAAAATCAAAAGCTAAGACAAGGTTTTTCCCCCTCCTCCCCACGCCACACATGCTAAACCTAGGTGTCTTAAGGGGACAGCCCCAGGACTCGCAACAGGTTAAGGCGGAGAGCCAGCAGACGCCCTCCGAGGGCTGGGTCGAC
>NZ_JBMFKV010000262.1:0-2207 GCF_049971835.1 Pyrobaculum sp. | reverse complement strand
CAACGCGCCTACCAGCTGGAAGTATAAGGTTGACACCTACACCTACAACTGCTACTACTACAACGCGTCCAACCCCTCCCAGCTTCTGAGGACTGCAACTGCTACTGTGAGCTTCGTATCGGAGTTCAAGGCTGTGGGCTGGACTTCCGGCCAGACGTCGTGCGGGCTGAAGGTGCTGGACGAAGTGGACCAGGACGAGTACACGTGCACGCTCAGCGTCCCGTGGTACGGCAAGAACACCGTCTCGCCAGGCGACTTCGGAGCCGACTATTGGGTGAAGAGGCCTGACAAAAGCCAGTTCGGCACATACCGCATGAAGCTGAAGCACGTATACCTTAAAGCCGGGGATAAGCTTAAGTTCACGATGATGTCCGACCTGAAGTCTGGGCAGTACAACACCAACACCGAGGGCACCACGGAGAACGTCTACATGAAGGACAACTACTTTGAGTTCGTGTGGTACATCGTAAAGGGGTCTCCAAAGGTAGAGATGATAGCAGACTTGGGGCTTGGCGGAGCCGCCAAGCTGGCCCAGGTCTACCCCGAGACTTCGCTGAAGTGGACCTTCGGGGAGAAGAGCGGCGAGGTGAACTCGGCGCCTGACAGCGGCGACTTTACGATTGAAACAACGGGCATACCCTTCCGCTTCGACCCGGACCTCCACGTCCTGCCGCCTAAGTGGGGCGATGTGCAAGTCGCGGCGCCCAGGCCGACGTCGCCGCACATAGAGGTTAAGACCTTCTCCATGGTGCTGGAGGGGGGACAGTGGAACGTCTACGTAGGCTACGACCCAACGACGTGCAAGCCTAGGGACGCTACACCTGTAGGAGTGCAATTCAAGCCGGAGTACCTGCAGAGTGCGGGCCCCGGGAAGAATAGTGAGGCGAACCTCTACCTAACACGCCTCGTCGAAAAGGCGATGAATATAGAGTTTCGTGGCGGGGGCATAGTCGCCCACATATACACGAAGGTGAACAGCACGTGCTGGGCCTTCGCCGTGGCCTACGTTACCACCGTGCCGCAGGGCAACACCAAAGCCTATGTGGACTCCGTCAGCGTAGCCTCTAACACAGGCAAAGGGTACTGGTACTTCCCCGCCGGCGGCATATCTAAGTCGAGGTTCAGCGCCGAGTTCGACCTCACCTTCATGACGTCGAAGGGACAGGTGAAGTCAGGCACTGAGGGCGTAGAGATCGTCCCCGCTATGGACTTTGACACCTCCTGTGATAATGGACAGTGTTACGTCAAAGTCGACCCGCTTAAGGACCTCTTCACCTGGTTTGCTGTGAAGAGCGGGAGCTGGCCGTTCGTGTATATGGCCCTAGACGAGAACAAAAAGGACAAGCTCAAGCCGCTTGAAAGGAGAATGCTGACTCCCATGGCCTCCATCACCTTCGGCGACACTCCGTACGTCTACAAGACGCCTATCGGCGACTTGACGATACCCAAGGAGGTGATTCCAAACATATACGGCATATGGCCCGACCATGTTGGCTACTACTTGGCTAGCTTCAGCTCCGCCGTGCCTCAGATCAACTCGTACACGCCGTCGTATACGCCCAGTCCCGCCGTCTTAAATGTAAGAGCCCTGGAGTTCTGGCTCGGAAATAAAGAGACGGGTACTGTACTACGCAACCTCGGCAAGCACAACAAAGACGGGATCACATCAGTCAGCATATCCGACTACGGCGACGTCAGCACTCTCAGAGACGTCTGGGCCGCCCCAGCGGCGCCCCCCGGCTCCGTGGTGCGTAGCGAGGTGGAGCCCGCGGTGATGAAGCCGCCCCAGCCGCCCCCGCCTGGCAACAACACCGAGATCCCCGACCCCTGCAAGCAGCCGAACCCGCCGAAGTGGTGCAATCCAGATCCCTGCAGTCAGCCTAACCCGCCCCCCTGGTGCTATCCGCCTCCGCCTACCTACAGCGGGGAGGTGATTATCTGGCTGGTGCCGGTGGTGCCGTGTAGCGGGGTGTACTGCTACGGCACATCAAACATGTTGATCGGCTACCTGGACCAGTACGCCCTGCCGGGGAGGGCCTACATCCTGTACGTAGTGCCGCAGAGCCTCAACGAGACCGCTTTCAGCGCCGACGTGGAGATCTGGGTGCAGGCAGACGCTGTTAGGAACGGAAGCGTCTGGCGCACCTCGTAGCGGATGGGCCAGCCGGAGCGCTTCCTCTACTTCAGGGGGAGGCTGAACTTCACCC
>NZ_JBMFKV010000261.1:0-2211 GCF_049971835.1 Pyrobaculum sp. | reverse complement strand
TCAACACCTCACTGCGGCGGGAGGTGGATGCGCATAAGAGGCGAGGTGAAGGGGAGGCAGAAAGAGGTCTGGCTGTGCGGATGTCGGTAACCTATGCCGTCAGCCCTCTACAGCAACTCTCCTTAGTTTAAACAGCGCATAGGCCGAGAGGGGGATCCACGCCAGCACCCCCACCAGGCCGGCCGGGTTGGAGAGCCAGACGGGGTCCGGCGGGTAGACGAGGAAGTACACGCCGGCGAAGGCGTTTACGCCGCCGTGGAAAGCCGCGGCGCCCCAGACCCCGTGGCGGAGGTACACCAGCGTCAGCACTGGAGACGCCGCGGCGCAGAAGGCGGACATCAGGAGTATGGACGGCCACCACCACTTGACAAAATAGTTGTGGCCGAGGAGGAGGACGGGGGCGTGCCAGATCCCCCACAAAACCCCCACGGCGATCGAGGCGGGTCCCCACCCCAGCCGCCTCGCCAATAGAGGCGTGAGGTAGCCCCGCCAGCCGTACTCCTCCCCAAACGCCACAAAGGTGTTGGCAAACATCGCGAACGGCACCATGAGGGGGGCCAAGAGGTTCTGCGTAAGCACCATGTCGACTATCTCGCGGGGGACGGACTCAGGGGGCAGATTCGCAACCTTCGCCAGTAGGTAGACAACAGCCTCGCCGGGGGCCGGCCTGGCGAAGGGGATGGCGGCGGCCAGCGTCAGCGCCGCCCAGACCAGCGGGTAGAAGAATGGGACGAAGTCCCTCAGCCTAATCTCCGGCGTGTAGACTGCCCGTTGCGCAATTACCCCCAGAGCCGGGGTGAACATAATGAGTAGAGCCCAATGGCCGTAGCCCGTGTACGTCATGATGGGCAATAGGGCCCACGGCACGCCGAAGGCAACTAGAAAAAACCTCCAAGGCATCACCCCCCAACCGCCGCCGGGCTGAGGCCAGGCGCGCTAAGTATAAACCTCTGGCCCCCACACTCGGCGACTAGTATCCAATCAGCCGGGCGCTTCGCAAACCCGACGCCCTCCCCGACACCCTCGACATAGAGCCTACCAGCGTCAAGTGAAAAAATGCCCAATCCCTTGACCCTCCTTACCTTGGCTCCGTCCTCGACCCATTTTAATCTACACTCGGAAAGGTTGTAGACGGCGCCTCTGGGGGCGCCGTAAATCCCGACGTCGATAGACAAGTGGGTCTTATTAACGGCAAAACCCATTTCGTCGGGCAGAGCCGCCGTCTCCGCGAAAATTGCGATCAACACAGAAAGAGAGGCCAATCCGGCTATTAGCGGAAGATTCGGCTTTCTGCACCTACCCTTGCAGTATACTGTATAGTAGACGTAGATCGCCGCAAACGCCCCCACCAACACGGGCACGATAATAGTGCCTACCTCCGATAGCGTAAGCCAGAGAATCTCTGCTCTGCCTATGTAGTAGCTATAGGCCATTACCCGGCAACTGGCTCAGCAGACCTGCCTTGCCAAGGCTTTTCAACTGTTCCCAGTATTTAGTACCCAGCAGGTGGCAATCCTCACACATGTGGTAAACCTCCTCCCGCGGATTAAAATATCTTACGAGGGTTTGCGGCCTCAACACAGTATCCTCTCTTCTCGTATCCCTTTGATTCAACCACTGGCGATTTCGCCAGCGACAATACCGGAAGTATCGCCGCAATCGCGGCGGAGCCTAGTACTGCATTATACAGAAGCTCTCTTCTCTTTATTATGCTTTCCATGTCTCTTCTAGGTGCTTCTTCCGGCGACATAAAGCTTTTTTTTGGGAATTTTTAAGCTTTATGCACAAGTCAATGCTAGTCAGGGCCTTTGAGCTCTCCGCCCTCTACGGGGTGGTTGTAGTTATGATTTTCCTAGCTTGGAGATTTGGCGAGACCTACTTTTGGTATATCGCTACATTTTTTCTGGCGCTGTCTGTTCCTTTAACTCTCTGGTTCATGCCGTCGAGGTGCAGATCTGAGGGGGGTGTTTACAAGATCTGCACACCTGTGAGGTGTGTAGACATTAAAGGCGCCGAGGTGCTGGGCGACGTGAGGGGCGGCAGAATTCCACCCGGCAAGTCCTATGCCCTTTTCTGCCTGGGTTGGCGATCCCTTCTCACGTTTTTCGCCGACTGCGGTGAGGAGCTCTTTTTCTCTACTCCAAGTTGCGACGGCAGGTGGACGCGCATAAGAGGCGAGGTGAAGGGGAGGCAGAAAGAGGTCTGGCTGTG
>NZ_JBMFKV010000260.1:0-2237 GCF_049971835.1 Pyrobaculum sp. | reverse complement strand
CACCTCGACTACAACCAGCGTCTTGTCGTCTAAAATCCCCAGAACATCAAATCTCTCCCTCCCGCCAGGTATTTGCACAAACAAGGCACTGCCCCAGTCGCTGGGAACAGGTTTCCTCACGTAATCCTCTCCAGGTCTGGGGATTGTAACCTCGGCACCTAGCAACGCCGGATTTAGCTTAAGGATATCCGCAACTAAGGCCATTGAAAAGTACTTATATACGGTTTCCGGCACGCCCTGTGTGCTGAAGAGACTGTAGACAGACTCATCAATGTGGTATGTCATCATATAAGTCTCGGCGCTACCTCCCACAAGGCTTTTTAACCTCCATAAAGATCCGCTAAAAGCTCTGGCTAGTGCCCGAACCTTCTATAGGTTTTACAACGCAGACACATACAGTGATCAAGATCTACATAAATAGGCGGGCCCAGCACAGGGTCAAAAACCCCCGCGCTCTCCGGCCTTACCAACGGCCACTTCAGCAGAGTGGTGTCCTCCACTACATTCGCCCCGTACTCCCTGGCGTGTTTAAACGTGCGTGTGGGGACCACCGGGTACGTGTACGCCTTTGGAGGACCTCTCACATCTACAAGAGAGCCGCCATACGGCTCTCTAACGACGACGCGGCCGCCCTCTCTAACAGCAGTGTAGAGGCCGTCCTCCCCCATCAAAACCCACTCCCCCGTATCCAGCGTGCCCAAGACGAAATCCCACGCAATGTACTCATCCCCACCCCTACCCACTAGGCGGAGGTAGTCGGCGTCCGGCTCCACAATACGAAACTCCTCGCCCGTTAACCTGCCGGAACCCGGGAAACGGGGATCAGCGCCGTGGTAGACGGTGTTGATAGGGGGTTTGCAAACTTCGCCGATGTCTTGTATAGTGTAATTTTTCCTCTTGTATTCATTAGCGCATTCCCCTTTATATCTTATGGAGAGCATAGCCGCAGTGATGTAGCTAATACCCTCATCAAGGGACAGCAGTACCGGTGGAGAGCCGCCTGAGTCCGGCACGAGAGCCACCCCACCCCCCGGCAGAAGGGCGTAGACGCCGAGATATCTGCCGCCACTGACGTAGTCCCCGCCGATGAAGCGCGTCCAGCGAAACTCGCCGCCGCTTAGATAAGGGGCGGGAGGCGCCGGGTAGTCAGCCACAGGCGGAGGCCCGGACTCCGCGTAGATTAGATAAAGGCCGTCCTGCGCGGGTAGCACCACGTAGTGCCCTCCGCCGCCTTCTGTAAACAGCGCAAGCCCCCACGTTGAGACCCTTCTAAACATCTCCCTCCCCCCAGCCGGTGTGCGGACAAATCTAAAGCCGACCCTCCTCACGCCAGCCGTCAGCCCCAGCCCTCCCTCGAAAGAGAGAACCTCCCCGCACCCGTCGCCGCAGACAATAACCTCGGGAATCACCGCAGAAACTGGGGAGTACCCACAAATTCCGTAGCCACACGATTAACAACCTCCGGTATTGGCTTGCCCCCCGCGAGCTCCACCTGGTAGAAGTTGTCATAAGCGTCGCCAGCCACACGCTTTAAGAAATCCGGCGTCAGCGAACCCAGCTCAGTCTCCACCGCGTAGACAACCCCCCTACCCAGCCTCATATCCACAAGCACCAGAGAAAACACAACCGGCGTCTTCTCGCCACGCCAGTTCAGCTTTGCAATACGCGGCTCATATACAAAAGTACTAGTGGCCCCGGAGGCCCCCACCCCGCTGAACCCAGCCCCGTTGAACGCCGCTATGTAATACGACAAAATTTCACCAGCAGATAGCCCACCTCTAGCAAGTTTCCCAACAGAGACAAGGGCGCCCACTTTCCTATACACCTCATACATATCGTTTATAAGCCGCTCCCAGGCGCCCTCCCTCAACACCGCCGGACGCATCTAGCCGCGCCCCCGGCGCGCCTCCGCGCACAGATCCCGCAACCTCGACGCCGCGGCCGACACGTCAACCCGCTCAACCGGCCACATGGTAACCCCCCGGAAAACCTCGCCATCGTCGAGACAAACCCCCTTGTAGCTGACAGAACCACCACCGCCACATATCGGAAAACCCGGCGTCGAAGCCGCCGCAAAACCCAAATACGGCGGCCCTTCTACTTTCCTCACGTCGTCTTGATAGGGGCCTACCACCTCCACATAGCCAAACCTCTCCCCGTCCTCCCGTCTGTGGAAAACCCCCACATACAAGCCGTCTCTACCCATAAGCACCCACCCCCCATCCACCACACCCAAG
>NZ_JBMFKV010000259.1:0-2322 GCF_049971835.1 Pyrobaculum sp. | reverse complement strand
CCCGCGGTGGTGGCGCTGGACTGGGGCGCCGGCAGGTCGCTGGCCAGGATGAGGGGAAGCGAGGCCAACGACCCCATCACGGTGAGAGGGGGGAGGCCGGCGCTGGAGAGCAACAGAGCCGGGGGCGTGCTGGGCGGCATCACTCTCGGCGAGCCGATATACTTCAAGGCGTGGTTCAAGCCTACGCCATCGGTGAGGAAGCCACAAAGAACCGTAGACCTCTCAAAAATGGAGGAGACCACGCTGGAGTTCAGAGGCAGATACGACGTCTCCGTAGTGCCCAAAGCCTTGGTGGCGCTGGAGGCCATGACGGCGATAACCATCGCAGACCACATCCTGAGAGCTGGTTTACTGAGGAGAGACAAGCCCCTA
Organism: Pyrobaculum sp.; assembly: GCF_049971835.1. Taxonomy (NCBI): domain Archaea; kingdom Thermoproteati; phylum Thermoproteota; class Thermoprotei; order Thermoproteales; family Thermoproteaceae; genus Pyrobaculum; species Pyrobaculum sp. Next base: position 1,950 of record NZ_JBMFKV010000259.1, on the reverse strand, counting down.
AAAGATCCAATTGTTGATCCGTAAACATTTTATATGCGACGCGCCGCCACTATTGTGGAGGAGCTGGAGAAGTACCTCAGCGACTTGGAAGAGGCGAGGCGCATTAGGCGGGAGAGGGCAGACTGGAGTTTTATACACAGCCTACCCCCCAGACAGAGGGCGGCGCTACAGTACTACATAGAAACCGGGGATCTATACGTCGCGTCGCGCATCGCCGGCATGTCTATGGAGGAGTTCAACGAATTGAGGAGGAGGGCCAAGATCCCAAGCACGTGATGCAAGCGGTGGCGGACACCTGCTTTCTCCTAGACTGGGTGAAGTTCAGCAGACGCGATCTCTTATTCGACATATTCACCACAGTGTGGTTGCCCGAGCCGGTGCTGGGCGAGGTCAGGAGCGAAGACACCTTGACCTGGATATCAGAGCGTCTAGCCCAGAGAAAATTATCGCTAATCCCCGAGCTACCGGAGCTCAGAGCCAGAGCCCTGAGCTTAATGACAGCAGTGGCTTCCAGGCTGTCAATCCCCCTCGTGGACTACCCCGAGGCCTACTGCTTAGAGGCCGGGAGGGAGCTCGGCGCCGTGGTGTTGACGGAGAACAGAGGCGCTCTGGCGGTGCCGAGGATCCTCCCGGAGTACTCCGGCGTCGTTGTGTGGAGATCGCTTGAGGTGCTCGCCCAGGCTGTGCGCCTCGGCAAAGCCGACTGCGGCGTGTTTGACAGATATAGAGAGGAGGCTCTTCACGAATTCCCCCGGCGCGACCTAGAAAAAATTTTAAACGAAGTCGGCTGTAGAGACGGTGGAGGCCGAGGTAGAGGAGGAGCTCAGACGCATTAGGCGGGAGAGGGCGGACTGGAGTTTTATACAGAGTCTCCCCCCTAGGCAGAGGGCGGCGCTACAGTACTACATAGAAACCGGGGATATAAGAAGAGCCGCCAAGCTAGCCGGGCTCCCCCTGGAGGATTTTAGAGAACTCATGAGAAGGGCGAAAATCCCCCTCGCCGCGTAGCGCGCGGCCGGCGGGCTCTACATAAACTCGTCAAGCCTCCTCGACGGCTTGATGAGGGCGAGGGGGTCCCTCCCCACCAGCGCCACGTACCTCCCATACTCCTCGTCGAGGGGCTTGAGTCTGATCCGGCGCAGAGTTTCCCTAATCTGCCAATTCCCCACAGACACGTAGTAGCCCTCCCCAATCCACCTAACAATAGAGACAGTCCCCCTCCTACCCAAGGCGGCCAGCGTCTCCAGCACAGCCACCCTCGCCGCCTCGAAGCCCCCGTCCACGGTGCTCCTCCGGCCGCGGGAGTCCTCCACCACTTCGATCTCGGCCACCCTCCCCCCGTAGACCCAGCGCTCCAGGTAGAAAAACCGCAGAGGCCCCGGCACCACGGCGACTAGGTAGCGGTTGTCGAGATACTCGCCGTAGCCGTACAGCGCCCCGTCCACCTCAGGCATATCCCTCACCCTACCCGCCAGGTAGTCCCCCACAGCAACGTCCACCGCCGTTATCCCCCAGCGCGTCGGCACCAGCCTACGTCTGTGCCCCGCCCCCAGCAACCCCAGCGAAAACGCCCTCTGGATAATGTAGAGGTCGACCCCCCGGCGGTACAGCTCAACCACAGCCTCCCCCGCCTCTACGTCGTCAGACATCAGCCTGTCGAGAGGCCCCGGGACGGCTGGGTTCCCGCCGATGCGCACCCTCTCCAGAGGCGCCCTAGGGCCCATGGGCCTCTCCCTAAGGTCAAACCGAACCCCCGGCGCCGGGTCCCTCGCAAGCCTCATCTCCACATCCACCGGCCTCTCAGACACCGCGAGGAGGGGAAGCTCCCCCAGCTCCCACGGCCCCACCGACGTCTTGTACCCAAACGCCATGTAGCTCCTAAGCCTAATAATCTCCTCAAGGCCGCGCCCCCAGAGAAGCCGGGGGTCGTCATACGCCCTAGCCTCCTCC
>NZ_JBMFKV010000258.1:0-2344 GCF_049971835.1 Pyrobaculum sp. | reverse complement strand
GTACGTCGCAGGCGACTACGCCCTCCGGATAAACGCCCAGCGCATACTAATCAACTGGACAGACAGCGGAATCATCTACGCCGTCGCCTACGGCATGACAGGCGATGGAGACCCCCAATACGCCCGTCTCGCCCTAGAAACACTAATACCCCCCAACATAGGCTACAACCTAACCGTGATATCCCTCACAGGAGGAAAACTCTTCACAATAACCCGCGGCTACAACCCATCAGCCGCAGACGGCGCCCAGATCATCATACTCAGAGAAGAAGGACGAATAGTATCCCTAATGCTGTCACGATGAGAGGCCAAGCCGCCATCGCTGTAGCCGCCGCAATTCTCCTCACCACCCTAATACTACTAGTGGCTCTCCCTAAAAGGACACTAGGACCTGAAATATTCATTGAAGACGACGTAATCGAGAAGAGAGAGATAGAACACATGCTGAGAAACACAATCGAAGAGGCCATATATGCCACGGCCCTTGACTACGACGCCATAAAGGGCGAAGACCTCGCCAAAGCGTTAAATAAAAGCATAGAACTTTTCTTCCTCCAAAAAGCCGCCGAATACGCTATGATTAGAGGAGTGCGATGCGAAATAACCAAGACATACATATCCAGCAAGACCAGCGACGTCATATACATAAATGAAACCTACGTAGAGGTAAGTTGCTGGAAGGGCAAAACAAGACAAGTAGCATTCGTACACTCTACAGCTAAAGCCACCGTCGAATACAAACATCTAGGCCTCTTCAACGGCATAAAAGCTAAAGTAAGTCTAAAAAGAGACGATACGCCAATTACATTAATAAACTACGCCGCCGTGTTTCAAACTAAAGAAAAAAGTGACACAAAAGTATACCCAGCATTAGGTGGGCTCAGTCCCAGAGACGCAATTTGGTACTTCAACATTACAAACAACCACGAAATAAAAATAGGAGTACCACCTGAACTCGCCGACAACCCAAGCTGCAAAGTTATAATAGTAGCGACATCTGTAGGAGAAGGAGCCGGCACAATAATCGTCGCCAACTGCAAAGCCCCAATACAGCCCCAGAGCGGAGGACAATGAAGCCGTCCTATATCCTCCTTGTTATCCTCCTCGTCGCCGCCACAACAACAATATTCGGCACATACATGAGCGTAATGAATAACATCCGCCTGCAATTCGCAGACGAGCTAGCGGTTGCCCTGCACAATCTCCTAAACACCCCACCCGGCATCGAAAGAGAAGCAACTATAGCAATACCACACGACATACAAATCGAAATAAAACAATCAGTAATAACCGAATGCGGAACCCCCACATGCATCTACATAACAACACCCCAAGGAAGCCGAGTAATACCAACACACGCCAACGTAGAAATCAAGATATTCGACCAGACAGGCATTAAAAACATTAAACTACCACACGGAGTCTACAAAATCAAAGCAAAAGGCTTAGAGCCAGACCCAGACAAAGTCACAGCATGTATCATAACCTACTTCCTAGTAGCAGACGTAGAAAACAGTATAAAACAAGGCGTACAGTCAGGCCTTAACTGCGCCGCCCTCCCAACAGAAGAAGCACAAAAGATATGTAACATGCTAGGAAAAATGCTAGGAGAGCAAGTTTCAAAAACTCCCTACATATTCTGGGACTACTTCTGCGCCCAGAAAAAAATAATCCTCGAAATTACTTCGTAATATCAACGTAATAAAACGGCTTACCCGGTTTCTTCCCGTCACCATCAAATACAACAACGTCACCAACTACACCAAGAACATAAAACTCCCTCGCCGGCGCCGCAAAAGGCACAACAAAATAATACGGATTCCTCTCAACCCTGTCATACACCGAAAACACTGGATAAACCTTAAAAGCACCGAAATAAGAATTTAACCCTACAACCGCTGGAAGATAAACCTCCCGAGACCCCCTCATCATATTAAGCTTATTAACTAATGCATTAAGTTTTTCATCATTATTATCTAAATTTAGCGCAGACAATGCATTTACCATACCGCCACAATTAGGCTTGGATCCGTAGAAGTAGTCATGAAAGGTCTCAGGCCATAATACGAATAAGAAAAACGGAGGATAAACACAAAGGTACCGCTTTTCGTTATCCTTTATTTTCAATAAATCTAAGTCCTTCGAAAATGTTAGATACTCTATATTAAAAAGCTTAAACGTATACTTTACTTTCTTATTTGATATGAAATCATCAAAATCATTTTTAAGATATTGATAGTTATCCGCTATTATGTCCAGGGCATCGATAATTATAGATTTTTTCGCCGATACGTCATCTAGTCTAGAAACAGTGTATATGAAGTACGGAGCCATAGCTACCCTG
>NZ_JBMFKV010000257.1:0-2366 GCF_049971835.1 Pyrobaculum sp. | reverse complement strand
TGAGTTGCAGGGAGGCGTGACCGCGTACAAGCTGGTAGAGGTGGCTAGCAGATGGCGTTGGCAAGACGTTGAAAAAACGCGGGTACAGAAAACCGCCGAGCGGCGTCGAAGCGACGCGGAGAGGAGGCCAGAGGCTTCAACTCCTGGCCCCCTCCCTAGCGGGCAGAGGGGGAGCTAGCCCCAGGGGCTAAAAATTATTTAAACACAGGTTTTTCATGTGCCACATGGTAGAAACAGCCATGGACCTAGCTCTTTGTTGTTGTCAGCGGGAGGTCAGCCTTGGCCAGCGGTATGAGGCTCAGGATCGCTACTAGGGAGTCTGTTATCGAGCGGGAGGTGGAGTGGGAGGTGGCGCGGCTTGTCATAGAGGAGCTGAAGAAGTGGCGTGCTAGGTTTGAGCCAGAGGGCAAGACGTGGCGCGTCGAGCACCTGCCATGCCCCGTGGCCAAGATGTTGGGAGCAAAAGCGGAGTGCGTAGAGGGGCGGTTCTACAAAAACTTCTTCTTCTACATGGCGGGGTGGGTAGACGAGCGCGAGCTGAAGAAGAAGCTCTGCTACAAGGTGACGAGGTACAAGAGGGTGGGTTGCGAGGAGTACTGCGCCGAGAAGTGCGCAGACGCAGACTACTTCGAGCGGTGCACAGAGAGGTGTGAAGAGCGGTGTGTAGAGGAGGAGTGGGAGCCCGTGTTGAAGGTGCAGGAAGACGTCTGCCTCTACAAGATCGAGGACGGGCAGGTGAGGGTGCCGCGGGGCTTGGCGCTGAGGCTGACGAAGAACGTCGCGTATGTAGAACTCCCGGAGCTCGACGGGTTCGAGGGGCTGAGGGACTACCAGGCCGAGGTGGCGCGCTCTGTGTGGGGGCAACTGAGGAAGGTGGGAGCAGCGACGGTCCAGATGGCTACTGGTGGCGGGAAGAGCTACATGGCTGGGTACTTGGCGGCGAAGCTAGAGAAGGCTGGGTACAACGTGGTCGTGACAGCGCTCCAGCTCGATTTGGTGTACCAGCTCAGGGACTTCGCGGCGAAGTTCGGGGCGAGGCCCGTGGCAGTCACAGTACAGACTCTGTGGAACAGGCTGAAGGAGGCGGGGCTCGTCAAGGGCGACTGGCTCTCAGACGCAGAAGGCGAAGAGGCGGAGATACTCAAGGCGTACTCAGACGAGTCCGACGACGTACACAACATAGCCGAGCTGTTTACGGGGAGAAAGGTGGCGGTTGTTTTTGACGAGGTGCACCACCTCCCCGCACGCACCGTGAAGACTGTGGCGATGCTGGCGGGGGACGGGGAGGCGCTGAGGATCGGCCTCTCGGCGACGCCGTGGCGCAACGACGGGCGCGACCTTGAGATATACGCCTACACAGGCGACGTGGTGGAGCCCAAGATCTCTTCGTCGTACTTGATCCGGCGCGGGTTCGCCGTGCCAGTGGTGATTAGAGTCGTAGACGCCCCCCGGTGCCCCGAGGCGGTGGGGGTCGGCAGAGGTGTGCAGGGCTGGGTTGCGGAGAGGAGGGCGCTGGCTAGGTGCGGGGCGCGCAACAAGTTCATAGCCAGGCTAGCCGCGGCTGTGGAGAAGCCAGCTCTGGTGATCACGCAACTGGTGAGCCACGCAGAGGAGCTCGGGAGGGTCATGAGAGAGGCGGGGCTGAGGGTCAGGGTGGTCACGGGCGCGGTGAAGGGGGAGACGCGGAGGGAAATATACGAAGAGCTGAAGTCGGGGCTGTTAGACGCGGTGTCCTCGACCTTCCTGGCAGACGAGGGGCTGGATCTCCCCCCGCTCCGCACCCTCATCATAGCGATGGGTGGCAAGTCTAAGACGAGGACTCTACAAAGGGTGGGGAGGCTGGTGCGCCCGTGGCCTGGCAAGACTGTCGCCTACGCGTACGAGCTGAGAGACCCAGGGGCGGAGTTCAGCCTCTCGCACCTAGAGGAGAGGCTGGCCCTCTACGAAACCGAGCCAGCGTGGGTAATAGAGGAGCATGCCAAGTTCTAGCCAACCCGCAAAAGGTGGCACAGACTCCTACGGCGTATAGGGCAGGTATGAAGATCTTCGTGCCAGATCCGTGCACTCCGTGGCGGCTCGCCTCGCTCTCCATGAGCTATTCCTACGGAGAAGCTGAGGAGGTGCTGATCGACGTCGGGCTGGGCGGTGCGAAGGGTGGCGTGTCTATATCCGATTACTTGAAGTTTGTACAGAAGGTTAAATCGCGACTGAGCGCCGAGGGGTACCTCATAGTCGTGCCAGACGTATACGGAGACGCCAAGGGGACCCACAGAAACTGGCTTAAGTTCGCTCCGAGGCTGAGGCCCCATGGCGAGCTGGTATATGTCGCCCAAGGCTTCGTGTTGCCGAGAGAGTGGGGTGGCATC
>NZ_JBMFKV010000256.1:0-2385 GCF_049971835.1 Pyrobaculum sp. | reverse complement strand
TATAAATGGTAAAAAATTTGTTTACATGCCCGACAAAGAAGTCAGCGCCCACCCGGAGCCAAGCCCACAACTAACGGCTCAAATCACCAGTGATTCATCACTATACTACGGCGGTTTGCGACATTTTAAAGCTACGACAATTGCTTGTCACGCTGAAGCTGGAATATGGACAAAATCTGTATACTTGAGAGTGCCCTACAGCTGTTTGAACGACGATGTTGACGTTGGCGATTATGTCGACATGGTGCTGGTCATGCCGAGCGGCATAGCTGTCTTGGTGACTGGCGTTGTGTACAAGAAAGCGGCTCGTTCTGCGCAGGTTTACATACCGCGAACGGAGTATAGGCACCTCGTGGAGGAATTGAAGAGAGCAAGACATGTGTTAATCCAGTTAGTAAGAAAGTGGAAAAAATCGTAGTGGCATATGCTAGCGGCGCCCAGCGAGGCGGCCGGCCCCCCCGAAGCTAGCCGCCCCCCACACATAACTAATCCGCGCAATTATAAACATTCTTCTGCTGAACTCGCCAAGCGCCTCAGATTCGAGGCGGACGGCGGCAACGTCGCCATATATGTGGACGACGAGTATATCCAAACAGTTGAGCTCTCTAAGCTAGCCAGGCCAGGAAAGAGGCTCATAGCGAGTATAAGGGCGGCGCTAAAGAAGAATGGAGCCGCGCCGAGCGATGCGGAGATCGTGACATTCCTCAGACTCGTCGCGAAGAACGGCGGCAGGGCGCCGGAGCCCAAGGAGGACGTGGAGAGGAAGCTCCACGAAGTTCTTGATTACGCCAAAGCTCTGATAGAGACAGGCCGGGCCGACGCCGAGAGTCCCTGGGCTAGCGCTATAGTTCTTAAAAGAGATAAAGAGAACGTCGATAGGCTTGAGAAGGCTAACGCTGTTGCCATAATCCCGAGCAGAGTTTCGCCCAACTTGGCGGTGCTAGACGTGGACTCCAATGAGGCCATCGAAATAGTATCAGAGTACCTAGACGTCAACAAAGCGCTGAGGGTGCTCGGAGGCCCCTTGACTGATGCGCAAATGACCCCAGAAGGCAAGTGGCGGACGCCGAGCGGCGAGATTTTGGAAAGTGTAGAACGGAGGTTACACATACCTGTATACATACCGGAAGGCTGTCGGGACGCGAAGGCGCCTGGTCTTGAGGTGAGGTGCAAAGAGCCCATTAACATGTTTGGCGTCCACCCGAGCGGAGCCATGTATGAGTTGGTGGACGCAGAGCTCGCCGCCCTCTCGTGGGACGCCATTGAGACGATCCTTACGGCGCTGGGTGGTGAGAACGGCGAGGCACCCCCGAGATGCCAAGAACTCAAACCGCTGGAGGAGTACGACAAAATTTTGGAGGCCTTTAAACGGATCTATGCAAAGGCGCAGGCCTATGGCTATACTCGGCACGACGCCATATACGACCTCGCCTCCCTCGCCCGGCGGGCGTGCATCGCCGAAGAGTACATCATAAAAATCGTCGAGGATGTCTATGAAAAGGCTGGAGAGGAGTCGCAGACGCTACCTCAACGCAAGTCGCACGTCAAGCGGGCCTACCGGGAGGGAGCTAAAATCAGGTCTCGCAAGAGGATCTTAGAGAAGTGGCGGGTGATAGATGCCGAGGCGGCGGAGGTGCTCGCTAAGGCCTTCAAGGCGGGGCCGGAGGAGTTCTCGATCTGCATTGCAAAGACAGAGGATAAGTGCCTCACGGAGCTCTATGGCAAGCTGACAGACGGGGGAATGGAGGCCGAGCTTCTGAAGCACGGCGAGGACGGCGCCGTTTCCGTCCTTCTGTACAGAGGCCCGGCTCTGTCTATCGTCGAGGATACTGTCACGAAGCAGAGGTACTACAAGCTCGGCGATCTCTTCGTTGCACAAGATGTTGATATAATACTAGAAAAACTAAAACAGCCGGGGGCGAGGGGGCTGTACGTCGACGTTAAGAACATCGATAAAATCAAGGTCGTTTTCGACGGGCTGGCGAGGCGCGAAAAAGGGACCTTCGTCACTGGCCTGCTCCCCGGAGAACGCGGCCTCTACCTCAGCGATCCGTATGGCGTGATAGCTAAGGCGCCGAGCCTAAAAGAAGCAGTAATCGAGTTCGACAAAGCCCTTCGTTTAGTCGCGGAGGCCTACCCGCCGGCGAACGTCGACGCCGCGCTGGCCACGGTGGGGTACATAATTGCCCTCAACATTGCCCCAGCTGTGTGGGCATTCAGGCCGCATCTTGAAGTCCCGGTTCTTCTGATCTACGGCGAGTCGCGCTTGGGGAAGTCTAAACTCGTAGAAAAAATAGTGGAGCCAGCAGTGTTCGGCTACGAAGGTCTCTTGAAGCTGGCCAAGATCTGGGAGCGGATAGGCGACTCGTCCGCGGCGGGGTTCCT
>NZ_JBMFKV010000255.1:0-2388 GCF_049971835.1 Pyrobaculum sp. | reverse complement strand
GCAAGGAGCGCGCTGGATAAACCGGCGCCGTACGGGCCGGATATTGACGTGACGGCCTTTGGAGAGGGGCGGGGCCTCTTGGAGGAGAAGGCGGTTGCCTCAGTTGCGGGGCGCGTGGGGGTGTCCACAGGCGCGGCCGCGTTTTACATACAGGCGGACAACGCCTACTTTAGATACCTAAGCAGAATCCCCGGCGTCGAGGTGTATAGATTAGAGGAGTTTATAGAAGAGCATAGAGACACGGCGAGGGACTACCTCTGGCGCCTCGTCCCACCCGACTTAGACAAATACACCGCGGCGGCCGCCCTGAGGGGGGTGGGGGGCTACGTCATAAGGGTGAAAAGCGGAGCCAAGGTAAGCGAGCCTATCTTGGCGTGTCTCTCTATCGTGAGGGGAGGCCTCCAGGCGCCTCACAACGTGGTTATAGTAGAGGAGGGGGCCGAGGGTGTGGTTTACACCGGTTGCGTCATCGCTCCCGAGGCGGTGGGGCTACACGTGGGCATTTCCGAATTCTACGTGTTGAGGGGAGCCAGGCTTAGGTTCATCATGGTCCACAGCTGGAACAAGGCGGCTCACGTAAGGCCCAGAACCGGCGTCCTCGTCGAGGAGGGCGGCGAGTATGTGGAGTACTACGCCAACCTCGCCTCTGTGAAGACGCTCCAGACGAGTCCCCGCATTGTGTTGAGAGAGGGGGCAAAGGCCCACTCCGTCTCCGTGGTGCTGGGCCTGGGAGACGCGGTGATTGATATAGGCACCGTGGCGTCGCTAGAGGGGCGGGGCGCCGGCGTGGAGCTGGCGACAAGGGCAATCGCCGCGGGGTCTTCTACGGTGACGATGCGGGCCTTGGTGGAGGCGTGGAGCCCGGCGAGGGGCCACGTGGAGTGTAGCGGACTGCTGATGTCGGAGCGGGCCAGTATTGTGACCATTCCGCAACTGGCCGCCCGCCACAGCGACGCCGTGCTGACCCACGAGGCCTCCATCGGGAGGCTGGCCGAGGAGGAGATCAACTACCTAATGGCCAAGGGCTTCACCTACGAAGAGGCCGTGTCGCTACTAGTCCGCGGCTTCGTCACCACAGACATCCACAAATACCTCCCGGAGCAGGCGAGGCGCTATGTGGAGAATATTGAAAAACTAATAGCCGAAAAAGCCATGTGAACCTGCGCCTGCCCCCTAGGATAAAGGTCCTGGAGGCCCTAGGCGCCTTGGCAGACGGCAGAGTCAGGGTGCTGGCCCCCGGGAGGTGCGAGGTGGTGTCCTCCGAGGGCGACAAGATCTACACCGTGTACGTCGCCAGCGGGTACGCATACAGCAACGACAACGGGACGGTGCACCGGGGCTACGTGGGCTACCCCATACTTGCCTGTCTAATGGCCGGGGGCGCCCTCCCCGTGGATAGAGAGCTGGCGGAGAAGCTGAGGGGCATCCCCTGGAAGAGGCTCAACGAACAGTTTAAGAAGTACGAAGAGGTGATGCGCTTCATCTACGCCGAGAGGGGTATAGACCGCGCCAGGGCGGAGAGCTACATAGCCCGCGTGCTGGGGGAGGTGGAGAAGCTGAGGCTTAAGTTCAAGCCGCCGCCATGAGAGTCTTGGAGATCTTCGCCTCCCTCCAGGGGGAGGGGGTCAACATAGGCAAGCCCGCGGTGTTCGTGAGGCTGGCTGGGTGCCCCATACGGTGCGCCTACTGCGACACGAAGTACTCCTGGGACTACGGGGCGGGGGTGGAGATGGACGTCGACGACGTCGTGAAAAAGGCGGCCTCTCTGGGGGTTACTGGCCACGTCGTGGTGACGGGCGGCGAGCCGCTGATATGGCTGGGGAGGGGGCTGGAGGAACTCGCGTGCAGGCTCAGGGAGCTCGGCGCCGTGGAGGTCGAGACAAGCGGAGTCTACCCCCCAAGCGCCGGGCTCGACCGGTGCGTGGACTACTACGACGTGTCCCCAAAGCTGTCCAACGCGGGGGTGAAGGCCCCCCTCCACCCCTTCTATCCCTCCAGCCCCAAGGCGTGGTTTAAATTCGTGGTCCGGGACGAGGGGGACGTGGAGGAAGCCGCCGCCTACGTCGAGGCCCGGGGGATACCCCGGGGGCGGGTCTTCCTAATGCCCATGGCCGAGACCCCCGAGGAGCACGCCGCAGTGCTCAGAAGGATATGGGACGCGGCTCTGAGACACGGCCTAAGAGTGACCCCCCGCCTCCACATAGCGGCGTGGGGCAACGCCAGGGGGAGATAATTAAAAAACAGAGTTATGAAAGAGGCATGGACAAGGAATTGGTGAAGAGGCTGAGGGCGGTTATCGACCAGCTTGAGTCGGCGGTCGAGGACGGCGACTGCGAGGCGGTGGAGGAGGCGCTGGACGAGTTGAGGAGCTTGGTGGAGGAGCTCGAG
>NZ_JBMFKV010000254.1:0-2390 GCF_049971835.1 Pyrobaculum sp. | reverse complement strand
GATCGGCGAGATGTTAAAAATAGTAAACCCATTTTCTCCCTCTATCTTAATCTTCACCACCCCGTATAGATAGCCTAGTGTAGAAAGTGCAAAACACGAAGGGCAAACTACATAAGGCGTGTCCGCTACCGCTCTGTAATCCACCACTCTGTACTTTCCAAAAGTCAAGGAAATAGGTAGATATAGGGTGTAGCCCTTCTTGATTTTAACACGCCCCTCTTTTAGCCTCTCGGCATGGCTGGGAGATAAGTCAAAGACTGTGGGCAAGGCGTTGAGCGACTCCTTAAGCCTCTGTTTCCACACTGGGAAATTACTCACATCAATAGCGGCGTCGCGCAAATCCCTCAGCGGGCCCAGTTCCCTCTCCGACTCCACCGAGATATCGACTAAGCTGTGAAGCTCCCACCTGACATATCTCTCCCAGTCTATTGCCCCCCCTTCGATCTCAAAGCGATCACCCACACGCCTCACAATACCCTCGATGCGCCCAGATAGGTGGAGTAGCTTCACCGCTCCGTGCATTATCAAAGCGTCCGCCACTAGCCCGTGACCAGGTGTGTGGTACGTCATAACTTTGTGGGCTGATCAGCGGATATGCGTAAGAGACCCGGCTCGGCGCCTGATACAGCCGTCCTCGCTATCTTGGTGCCGGATCCCCCTCTGTTCATCATGGCGGCCACCGAGTCGGCAACAACAAGCGGTTGCAAGATGCCGGCCACCAGTAGCCTCTTTCTCCTCCTCTCGCTGGCGGGGCCCGCTGTTAGGAACGCCAAAACCTCTCTAAACACGGCAACTACATCAGAGGCCTCTATACCCCTCCTCCAGATCTCCACTGCCCTTTTCAGCAACTCCTCTGCGGGGGAATAATTGCAGTACATTGCCAAATCGGAACCACGTAGCATAGCCAAAAGCGTAGACACGTTCAGACTCCTCTCGCCGAGCTCCCCAACATAGGCGCCCATTATAATAGGCTCATGGTGCAGTGCCACCGCCGCCGAGACGTAATACCTCACCTCTCCCCACAACACCTTATACGCCAGATAAGCCCCCAGAACCTCGTGGCGATAGCGCCCGCTACCCGATTTATATGCCGCGGCGAGCTTACCCAAGTCGTGAAACCATATGGCAACCTCCACCACGTCAAAGCCAAAAACCCTCCTAAGCCACCTCTCGTAGAATGGCTTCATCAAAGCCCAATTCTTAAGCACCGCATCTACATGTTCCTCATACCCCTCGCCGCATCCGCCATCCCTCAGCCAATATGCGCAACACTTCATGCCCCGCCGCCCCCCCTCTTTTTTGAACGCCTTCCCCGCCGCCTACGTGTGTCCTCCGCCGCGACTACACTGGCGAGCAACTCCACAGCAACGCCAGCCTCGTCGTATAAGTCTCCCAAGTCGCCAGTGAACACGACGAGCTCGTCACCTGGAGATCCCCCCTCCCTTGCTTTGGCCTCTTTTAGCACAACGTAGTCGCCCTCTACGCGTTCTACAACAAATATCTTTCCCTGAAGTTTTTGGAGAAAGGCCTCAAGTCTGCTTCCGCTGTATCTTCTATAGGAGAATTTAACAATACCCTCCATCATCTCCTCCCTCTTCACCGTATTCCGGCGCTGGCCCTCCACTATATAGATCAAGGCGTAGTTAGTGGGCCTCAGAGGCACCTCTCTCCTAGGCGGATAGGAGAATAGCGAAAGCTCAGACATATAAGCCAGTGCCTCGCCGTACATCACGTCACCCGCAACCGCCATTCTCTCCACGATCTTCCCGTCGTAGACCTCGTTAACACTCTCCTTTACAAAACCCCATTTGTTTAACCCAGACGGGTTACTGGAGACAACAGACGCTGTACGCTCAACAAGCTCCTCTAGATACGGCTCAGGCCCCTCCGCTCTGAACACCACAGCCCTTCCAGGCCCCCTCCGGCCGATCCTCCCAAGCCTCTGGATAAGGCTGTCAATCGGCGAAAGCTCTGTATAGAGGACGTCAAAATCGAGGTCAAGGCCTACCTCAAGAGACTGTGTGCCAATTAAGACACCCCCCTCCTTCACAGCCTCCAAAGCCGCCTCCCTATCAGCCTTCCTCACGAGAGAGTGTACAACAGCCTTCCTGCCGCACCTCACCCCCTTATACAGCTCCCGGGCCTTGGCGATGGTATTTACAATTACCAAGCTACGCAACCCACAGTTCACCTCCTTATTTAGACCCTCCACTGTAAGGGTCTCCTCCCTAATCTCCACATCAACTCTCCTGTCAGGTCCATCGACGTCTATTAAATTCCTCCCCTCAAAACACCTAAAGTATTTCAAGTAAGCCGTGGGCAGAGTCGCCGTGGACAGCACAACCTTTCCACCGGCCTCCACCAAGTCACACACCACCTCGCCGAGAACC
>NZ_JBMFKV010000253.1:0-2397 GCF_049971835.1 Pyrobaculum sp. | reverse complement strand
GCCAGCTACTAAGCAACATATCAATGCTCTGGAGTTGTTGCTCTCTGTGCGGCAACCTCTCCGGCACGTAGTTAGGTGAAAACACAGATTCGTCAACTACAATAGCCATGGAGGTGAGGACAAGGCAGTTATAAATACTTTCAGATTACATAACTTGTAATAAATAGATGTTTTCTAAAAGTATCAGCCAACTCTGCGCACGAAATACAGCCCGCCGACTGCAACGACTACACAACTACCACATTCCGGCCTCTCCCTAGATACATAATCATAGATTTCTATATTTTTAATAATTTTTTTAAAATAAAATAAATTTAAACATTCACCTAAGTAAGTAGTAAAAGTATTGACATAGACAAAACCAGGCGTTATTACCTCACATTTAACAGACTGGTCATAGTAATACAGGCAGTCGCATAAATCCCTAGCCACGACCCTGTCTTTCCGTGGAGCCGTCCTAATAAGTACGTGGCCCCTCTCCATCAGAGCAGGGTTCTAATATCTACAGCGCTGATGCCCAGAGATTTACTTAATTTCTCCACTACACTAGGGTTGGCTTTTGACAGCGCTGAAAGTACGTACAATATCTCAGACCTGACGGCCGACTTGGAAACATGTAAGTTCTGTGCTAGGTATTCAACAAGCGCGTCCCGCCTCCTCCGCGCCTCTCTAGATCTAGCCAGTAGGAGAAGTCTCTGTGGGAATCCATATCTAATAAAGGGGGGGAGCCTTGGCTTGTCTTTTATTTGAGAAACCCCACCGAGGGCGAGCTCCATGGCATAAGGCATAAGCTCCCACTCCTGCATCCTCTTTATTCTTCCAATAAACACGTCGGCTTTGCTAAGCCGGTCGTACGCCGTCGACATCGCCTCAAGATCTTTGTACACAACTGGGATACTTTCAAGAGCCCATACGAAGTACTGCTCCCAGTCAAAAGACGGGTTGAAAGACACGGCACGGGCCTCGTCAAACCAACGCGCCTTGTAAACGCGATCCAAAATCTCGAACATAGAAAGCTGGGGGTTTCTCTCCCCCGCCCTCTTTATATCATCTAACACCAGCATCTTCCTCCCGCCTGTTAGGTACATCTGCAGATCGTTAATAGCCGCACGTAGGTCGCCCATAGACGACTTTGCGATGCTTCTCAAAGCCTCATCTTCACATTTAGCCCCCTCGTTGACGCATATCCTTCTCAATACCTCAACCACCTCGTCTTCAGAAAGTCTCCTCAAGTTAACCACAAGCGAGAGATCTCTCAAAGGCCTGAACTTTGGATCGTAGGGGTTATTTGCGGTCATGACTATGGGAACCTTCGCCGTCTCCACTATGTCGATAATAGCCTCCAGACCCCCCTTATCTTCTTTTACATGGAGGCCATCAACCTCGTCAAACAAGACTATCTTGCCCTCGTAGCCAAAGAGAGAAGACTCCCTCAACCCACTGCCCACTACCTGCCTCAGCCTCTCAGCAGTTCTCACATCACTTGCGTTAAGCTCAATAAGCTCATATCTAATTTCTCTCGCCAAGGCGTGGACTATTGTAGTCTTGCCAACCCCAGGAGGGCCTGCTAAAAGAACGGCCCTAGCCTCCGTAATCTCCCTGTCCTTTTTCTTAGCCCAGCGCGCACAGAACTCCTTAGGGGCCTTGAATTTGGCGCATATCCAAGACGCCAAGATGTACTTCGCCTCCTCCTGATTCACAATATCTGCAAAAGACTTGGGTCTGTACTTCTCCACCCAGGGGAGGGGCATTACCTCTTTTTCTGCTGGGCAGGGCTCGGCCTAATCCGCCTCCCCAAGGCACCTAACTTACTTAGTAGATAAGTCAACTGAATTTCCTCATCCGCTCCCTGTGTGAGTCTATAATCGACGTCTGCCAGCAACTCGGCGATCTCCGCCTTAACATCATCATCAAGCGCCATTCGTATAAGTTCTCTCTGGAAGGCTCTTATGAAGTCGACACCTGCAACGCCCTTGAGGTACATAAGTTCTCTGAGCTTCTCCCGGGCCTTTGACACGTCGCCGCCGATTGCAAGATTAAATAGCTCAGTAATATCTGAGGGCTTTATAGTAGCCGCGGCGGCGGCTACGGCATTGGAGTCAACAACTTTATTCGTAGCCGCGGCCACTTGTAGGAGGTTTATAGCCTTTCTCATATCTCCCTCGGAGAGCTCATATATTATGTCAATGGCGTCGTCTCTGAGCTCAACACCCTCACTTTTTGCAATGAGCCTAAGTCTTTCTGCCATGAGATTCTTCGGCATGGGTGAAAACCTAAAGACGGCGCATCTAGAAATAATAGGATCGATTATACGTGATACGTAGTTTGCTAGTAGTATGAATCTTGTGTTTTGTGCGTATATTTCCATTATTCTGCGTAGTGCTTGTTGTGCGTCTG
>NZ_JBMFKV010000252.1:0-2424 GCF_049971835.1 Pyrobaculum sp. | reverse complement strand
AACTCTCTGTACACCGCCGCCAGCTCCCACAGCGACCTCGCCACCCTGTCCAAGGCGTAGACAACAACCCCCTGGGCCCTCCCAGCAGAAAGCGCCTCCAAGACCTGCCTCCACCCCGGCCTCTCCTGCGGAGGCACCGCGCCGGACACCCCCACGTCTCTGAAAATTTCAACCAACTTATGGCCGCTCCTCGCTGCCCAACTGAGTATCGCGTACTCCTGGTTCTCCGGCTTCTCGTCCTCCCGGGAGACCCGGACGTAGCCCACAACTTCCATGTAGAAAACCTGGCCTTGGGCAATATATGCCTAACGTCTAACTGGCTACGTGTGTGGAAACGGACGGATTGTGCGCTTCACCCGGTTTGCAACGCGGCGCCGAACGTGTTAATATTCTAATTATTATATAGTAATTACACGTTTGGGGGGTTTTGGCGGTGGGCGCGGGAATGGCCCCCTTCTGGCGCACTGGCGGCGCTGGGCCCCGTCTAAGCGCGTCTCGGCTGTTATATACGTTCCGCGCGTTTCTACGTGCCCAACGTCTTCTGACTGTTTTCCAGCCCCCTCCTTTACCGATTTAGAGAGGGGGCTCGGCGTTCAACTTTCTCTGGGTTTTCGCCTTTTAATTGTTTGTTTAAAAATACATGTTTCTACTATCTCTTGTTGTATTGTACACCTTTAGGACCCCTATCTTCGCGAAAAAAGTGTCATCCTTTTCTGTCACCCCGTCCAAATTCGCCATATGTCATCTTTACAAATTTTAGATACGCTTTGCCAATCTATATAGATGCCGGTGACACGGGGTGACATTCGACGGGGCAACACTTCACGGGGACGCTTGCTCAACATTTTTATGCCCAAATAAATAAGTCTAAACTTGGCTTGTTTTGTTCACTCGGCGTGCTTCTCGGTTACCACTACGGGGTGACATGCGCCATGTCGGCGTAAACTCTTTAAACATGTAAAGAGAAAATACGCTCTAAATCTGTAAAGAGCAAACGCCGATATGTCGCGTGTCACCACGAAACCCAAACCGAGAAGCACGTCGAGAGAAGAAATCACATATATTTTTCGTATAACGTAAATAGAGTACTAACGAAACGTAAAACGTTCCGAGTGATTTCTCAATCGTCGTATGTCACCCTGTGTCACCAGCGTCTATATAGATATTTTCGTCGGTTGAAAACTTCGTAAAGGTGACGTACGCCGAAGAAAAACGGGGTGACAGGAAAGGGTGACGTTTTTCCCGCGGAGAGGGGGTTATAACGTTGTGCAGGTTTTTCAGAAGACAGTTGAAAACGCTACTTGTTGGAGGTAAGGTTTTTAAACTAGCCAATAGTTTTGGCCATGGATGGAATAGTAAACAAATCGATTGAAAATTCGTACAGAAATCAAACGATTTCAGATTCGGTTCTGTGCCACTCCGAGGTCAGATCCTGGCACAACTCCGTATACCTCCGCGTGCCTCTCGGTTGCGTCGCCGTTGATGTACGTCCAGGCGATCTCGTGGATGTCGTCGTCGTTAAACAAGGCGGCGTCGCGGTGATGGCGGCAGGCACGGTGTACAAAATAACCAAAAGAGCCGCGGTGATATACATACCGAGATCTGAGCACAGACATCTAGTTGAGGAGCTCAAGCAGACAGGCTACGCCTTGGTTCAAAACGTAAAGAAGAGCGCAAGGCGCCAGTAGCGTATGAGCGGCTATACAGCGCGCCAAGAGTCTACACTACGCATATGTGATGTAATAAACTGCCAAGTTGTGATGAAGTACCCTCTCAGAGTGCGTTGCACATCAGGCGAAAAGGCTGTAGTAATAGAAAAAGTGTATGAAGATCGCTACCGGTGGCGCGTCGAGACTGATGAAGGGGTTCTATATCTCTACGAATTAAAAAAAGCTCAGCGTGTTTCTATCTTCAAACATATTAGAAAAGAATGTTTCAATGAGATCGTTCAGTACATCAACAATCTACTCTACTCAGCGTTTAAGGAGTGGCTGAGGAGCTATGCGTGCGCCTCTCTACGCGATCCTGCACTCGTAAAAAATTACAACATTTCTAGAACTTTCAAGAATATCGCTGAAACATATGCGCAGGTAAATGGCGCCAAAGATTTCAGTCAGGTAGTCAGAGAGCTGTGGGATATCGTGAAGAAGATGGAAGAAGAGGGGTATTTGGTATTAAAAAACGAGCTGGATGGGGCAGTTTACGAAGCTACGGTTATTATCCCAGTGTCTGCCTCAGACTGTAAGAATCTAGAAAAAGGCGGTGAAGTTGAGAAGCGTCAAGTGCGCTCATGGACGGGCTAATCAAGAAGCTGATCTACGGTGGTTACAACGTAATCCCAGTCCAAGACAAGCGGCCAGTAGGACTTGATAAGTACGAGGATCTGTACGACGAGTGGAACCCCGAGAAGTGCGTCGTGGCCAT
>NZ_JBMFKV010000251.1:0-2426 GCF_049971835.1 Pyrobaculum sp. | reverse complement strand
GTTGTATCCCTTTTTTTTGGAGTATTCGTCTACCATCCATGCCATTATCTGGGCGTTTGTACCCACGTCTGGGGCTGGGATGTCCACCACGTCGCCTATCAGCGGGGCTATGGCTCTGGCGTAGCCTCTCGACAGCTCTTCAAGCTCCCGCTGGGAGAGCTTCTTGGGGTCAACCCTAACAGCCCCCTTAGCCCCGCCGTAGGGAAGACCCGCGAGGCTGTTTTTAAGCGTCATCAAAACAGCCAAAGCCACGTCGTCGGCAAGAGTAACCTCAGGATGAAAACGAACACCACCCTTAAAAGGACCAAGAGCGTCACAATGCTGAACACGATAACCCTCGAAGTACTGGATCTTTCCATTATCCATCTTTACGGGGATGTTGACGATAAGGATGCGCTTAGGTTTAGAAAGAGCTTCGTAAAACTCCACAGGCAGGCCCCCCAGCTCCACGCCGCGTTTTATCATATATAAGGTGTTTTCTAGAAAAGCCGTCGTTATGTAAGCACCTCCCGTGTGGCTCATCAAGAGCTACTTTTTCTCAATTTAAAAATTTTAATTTACATAAAAAGAATGTAGAACTATATATCGCGGCGTGGCCCACGCCGGAGGTATGAATTTAATAAGAGCTCCATGTAGCTACGTGGCGTTGTATCTAGGCGTCGACGTCGGGGCCACGTGGACTAGAGCCGTTATTGTAGACACTAATGCCCGTGTCTTAAATAGAGTAAAGATAAAGACGGGCGTCAACCCGCTCGCCGACGTGGCCGCGGCGGTGGAAAACTGGGAGTTTGACAGTATAGGAGTAGGGTCAATAGGCCCGATGGATCTCAGAAGCGGCTGGGTGGTTAATTCGCCTAATTCGCCCTCTAGGCAGTTCCCACTCGTAGATCCGCTGAAGAGACTTGGAAAACCCGTAGTGGTTGCTAACGACTGCGTCGCCGCGGTGTGGGGAGAATACGTCTTTAGACACCGTGTAGATAACCTAGTCTACATAACACTGTCAACCGGCGTGGGGATAGGGGCGATCGTCAACGGCACCCTACTCCTCGGCAAGGACGGAAATGCACACGAGCTGGGACACGCAGTTATCGACTTCCGCCAGGGTAGGCCATGCGGTTGCGGTGGAGTCGGACACTTCGAGGCGTACGTGGGAGGCGCCAACATGCCCAGGTGGTTCCACGAGGTGACGGGAGAGAGGCCGGCGGAGCCGGCAGAGATATTTAAACGGCACAGAGAGGGGGATCCAAAGGCGAGGCAGTTCGTCGACATGTGGCTCGAGGCACTCGCCGCAGGCGTGGCCACCGTGGTGGCCGCATACGACCCAGAGCTGTTGCTAATGGGGGGCTCAATAGCGCTGAACAACTGGGACCTCATATCACAAGAGTTGCCAAGACGGCTCAGGAAATACCTAGGGGTGAGGCCGCCTGAGATAAAACAAGCCTCTTTCGGCGACGACGAGGTGGCCATCGGCGCCGCCGCGCTCGCCTACAGGATACCAGACAGCTTGAGGAAGTTTGGATACCCTAGATAGAAAAATTTAAATCTGGCCAGAAGCGGGTGCGTAGTATGGTGAGGCGCTTTAAACGCGCTGTTAAGTACAGGAGGGGCTCACGCACCCACGGCTGGGGCAGAGTGGGGCAACACAGAAAAAGCGGCGGCTCAGGCGGCAAGGGCATGGTGGGGTTCCACAAACACAAGTGGTCTCTCGTCATGAAATACGGCGAGAGCGGCACCGGCTGGCCCTTCTACGGCAAGCACGGGTTCAAACAGCCACCCCCCATCTCAATCCAGTGGAGGCCTATAAACGTCGGCACGCTGTCTGAGATAATTAGAGAGATGAAACAAAGCGGGAAGGCCGTGGAGGAGGGAGGCCGGTATGTCGTAAACCTCCTCGATCTGGGTTACAACAAGCTCCTCGGAGGCGGCTCGATAGATATACCGGTAATTGTATACACCCCAGTGGCCAGCAGACTAGCCGTAGAAAAGATTGAAAAGGCGGGCGGAGAGGTTAGGATTATATCCGCCATACACAGGTGATGGATTTACTAACTCTCCTACCGACCGTCTCCAGACCGCCCCGCCGCCTCCCACTCTCCAGAAGACTATTCTGGACGGCCGTCGTAGCCGCCGTCTACATCTTAATGACTATCACCCCGCTCTATGGAATACAACATCAAACTAGACAAGGCTCCCAGCCGGCGCAGGAGTTGCTCTCGATAATTTTCGGAACTGCCTACGGCACCTTAGCGCACCTAGGTATCGGCCCAATAGTCATCGCCGGCATTTTGCTAGAGGTATTCGCCTTCTCCGGCTTATTAAACCTCGACTTGAATAAACGTGAAGATAGGTTAAAATTCACCCTGTTGCTAAAGTGGGTAGCCCTCGGCATAGCCGCCGTGGAGGCAACCGCGTACGTGCTAGGCGGC
>NZ_JBMFKV010000250.1:0-2433 GCF_049971835.1 Pyrobaculum sp. | reverse complement strand
GTGTATTCCCGGGGGGAGATCCAACCTATGATTCTGTAAATCACACCTATTAATAGCATTAACAGCGCAATCCAAGAAAGCGCTCCGTAGAGAAATAAATCGAGCATATGGAGGCAATGTCACTAGGTAATATTTTTTCTTACACAAATTAAAGTACTATATATAATAGGTATAGAAATACTATGATTATATTATAAAAACTTATATTTATGGTCTATATTTAATTAATTAATTATTGTAAGTTTATTATATATTTGAATCTTGCATTTACTCATAAACGGATAATAAGCAATATAACTAAGAATATTATCACCTACATGCACCACTTCGAATTTAAGCTGGGTGATACGTCGAATATAAAGCCTCTCAAGGCTCCGGAGAGCCTCATGCTGAAGCTTCTAAAAAAAGCTGAGATTATGCCTCCAGCTGATAAGTACAGCTATGTAGAGAGGAGGCTTAAGGAAGAGTATATGCGCAATAGAAATATTAAAATTGCTGTTGATACATGTGTCCACTGTGGTGCATGTATTGATGCATGTCCTACATATATTACTACAAAAGATTTGAAAAACTCCCCTGTTGGCCGCGCCGAGATGTTACGTGATATCGTTAAACGACGTAAGAATGTAGATGATAAAGTATTAGAACTACTATATACCTATTATTGGCAGTGTTTAACTTGTAGAAGATGTGGTTATGTATGTCCCTTTGGAATAGATCAAGCTGATATTACACGTGTTGTAAGAGGTATATTATTTGAAGCTGGGCTGGCGAATAGATTCGCAGTAGTGACAATAGATAAACACATTGAGACAGGTAATCTTATGGGAATCACTCCTGCGGCTACGGTTAACATAATAACATACTTCGCCAAAGAGATTAAAAATGAAAAAGGGATAGAGGTGGAGTTTCACATATACCGCCATGATCAGAAGAAGATGCTTAAGTTTAGAGGAGGGGAGCTGGTGGGAGAGGTTGAGAGGAGCCAGTGGCCCAAGGCTATACTGTTCCCATCATCTGCTGACCTATTTTTAAATACAGAGACTTTAAAGGGTTATTTAACTTTTTTACACGCCATAAAGTTACCGTTTGCGGTTAATACGAGGTGCGTCGAAGTGGCGAATTTCGGGCTGTGGACTCATGAAAAACTTATGAAAATTGAAGCACAACACTATATTGACGCTACTAGAGAGCTCGGCGTAGAGATGGCAATTTTCGGCGAATGTGGACACGGCTGGAGGGCCTTTAAGAACGTAGTAGCACCTGTACTTGAAAAAGAGGGGATTAAGGTCTACCACATTCATCACCTTGTAGTAAAGGCAATTAAGGAGGGTAGGATAAAGCTTAATCCTGAAGCAAACGGCGACATCGTCTATATGTACCAAGATCCCTGCCAGTACTCGCGTGGCGGTGATCTTTACGAAGAACCACGGTTTATTATGAAACACGTTGTGAAAAAGCAGGTTGAGTGTCCACAGAATCGTCAGCTGAGTTGGTGTTGTGGTGGGCAAGCCGGTATGCTAGCTGACGAACTCAAGCCTCTTAGATTGCAATATGCGCGCTTGTGGTATGAATGTGCTATAAACAATGGCGCTCAGCATGTTGTCAGGCCTTGCTCCAAGTGTAAAGGTACACTTAATGGAATAATCGGCGATTTAAATAAAATGTATGGGAAAAACTTAACATTCGGCGGCGTTATGGATCTTGTGTATAAAGCATTAGTAGTTTAATTATCGCAATGGATAGCTAGAGAAATCGCTATAGATGAGGACTTTCATAACACTTTATGCCCCTCTTCCCTAGTCAAGAGATCTGAGGTCATCGCTATGTAAATCCATAGCTCGAAGTGGTGGCTGAAGAGATCTTCTCTCCCAGCGACTTCGAGCTCCACCAATGTTAGGATGGAGCTTAAGAAATACCGGGTGCTCATCATATTCACTGCTTGACACGATCGCTCAGAAATACACCTACATTCCCTTTAACAACATACTAGGCAATGGATATATCTGCAGATACAACATCACAACCCTCATGGGAAAATTCAAAGACATGAAGAACAATTCCCAAATATAAGAAGCACTGAAGACCACATATTCCAAAAAATGGATACAATAAAGCACATCATTTCGCAAAACGAGGAGAGAGAAGCGAAAAGTTTTTAAAGACACAAGTTCAGTTACACGGTCCGATGAGGGGAGCGGGGTAGGCCAGATAAGCGCGCCGGGCCAGCCCGGCGCGCTTAGGCTAACCTGGTAGGCCGCGGGGCTCATAACGGCGATCCGTGGAGCCCCGAGGTCCCCGGTTCAAAGGCGGCAAACCGCCGAATTGATCCGGGCCCCGCTACCATGGTATAATTCTCCTGGTCTTACATATAAACATGTCAAAAAAGAGGGGTTTATAGTAGTCTTTTCATGAGTTTTTCTATTATTTTCC
>NZ_JBMFKV010000249.1:0-2442 GCF_049971835.1 Pyrobaculum sp. | reverse complement strand
CTGGAGCACCTGGAGGAGAGGCTCGGGCTGTACAAGAGCGAGCCCAGCTGGAGGATCTACAGCTGAACCCCCGCTTTTTCCTTGGCGCAACTGTTAAATACTCCCTTGTTATACACTCGTATGACAGTCGTAAAACAGGAGGCCGCGGCCCAGCTCAAGGGCCCCTGTCTACGTCTCAAAAAAGTAGTAGGTTTACTGTGGTACCGCAATGAAGATGGGAGGCTGTGTACAAGTGTTGAGATGTGCGTCAATCCCGAGTCTTGTAAAAGTGGCATCGTTGCGGTGTATGGGAGTGGTGAGATTGAGGCGAGAGGCGATGGCGCGAGGCTGTGTCTAAGGGAAGGCGAGTGGGCGGTTGCTGGACGTATATTGTACAAGACAGCTGATAAGATAACTGGAGCGGCTCTGCTTGTCTACTTCGCAACTAGGAATGGAATAAGACACCTGGCGTGGTGCGTTGACTACACCATGCCAGTTGAAAAAGCTATAGAGGCGATCTCATGTGCCATTAACACGCTTGAATACTCCGATATGAGTAATAAGACTGAGCTGTCTAAGTGGCTTGATGCGATCAGCGACTTGCTAGGCCATGGTTACACGCCGCTGAAAGAACGTTTAAACGACGGGCGTAGCTAGCCATGAGCGAGGAGGTTGTCTGCGTCAGACTGCCACAGCGCTACGTCCGTTTCATAGATGCGCTTGTGCAGAGCGGCGAGTTTAGGAGCCGTAGCGACGTTGTTCGCCACGCCATAAGCGTCATGATGACCAGCGAACAGCGTCAGCAGAGGCCATGGTGAGGGCGAAGAAGAAGCTGGTGAGGAGGAGCACGAAGGCCGCCGCGGCGAAGATTATGGAGTACTTGCAGACGCACAAATGCATCACGAGGGGGCAAGCGGCTCGGCTGGGGATCTCGTTCGCATCTGCGTACTACATATTGAGGAGCATGGCTGAGTCCGGCTTGTTGGTGAGGTTCAACATGTACCGGTGGGCGACTGGCGACTACGCCGTGTACTGCCTCCCCGACGCCGACGTGCGCACAGCTGTGGAGGCGGCGCTTAAAAGCGCAGGCGTGATCCCCCGCTTCGTCCTCAACAGGCTGAGGGAGATCATCGCCGGGGCGAAGACCCGCGTCATAAGGATTGCTCCGGCGTCCCTCCTCGGCGAGAGCTACAAGCCGCCTGCCGCCTTGACCGCCGCCAAGGAGTACGTCAAGCTGTTGCTCGACGGCTCCGTCATAGGCGAGGAGGAGATCAGGAGGAGGAGAACGGCATTGGTGATCGACGTCGCCAAGGCGAGGCAGAGGCTGGGCTATGCCTAGGGGCCGCACGGCCAAGGTGGAGCAGAGAGAGCTCGCCGTATACGAGCTCTTGAAGATGCATGGATGTATGACTACGTCTCAAATTATAGACGAGCTGGGGCTGTCTCACACGCAGGTGTTCTACGTGTTGAAGGTTCTGGCGAGGCGCGGCGATGTTGCTGAATACGTGGTGGGGAGGAGGATAGCGCTGTGGTGCGTCAGGCATGTCGATCCGCTGAGGAAGTATGTGATCGCGTTCAAGTCAATCGGCTACGATGTCAGACACATACTGGCGAGGTTGATGCATCTATTGCAGTCTGTCAAATCGAAGCACTGGTGCGTAAAGACGACGCATGCAGGCATACCGCCGCTTGAGCCCGTGTCGAAGAGCGTCTTTCTCGACATGTTGCTGGACCTCCTCGACGGTAGCGCCGAGCTGGTGCTGAGAAGAGCTGAGAGGAGAGCGAGGACGAACAGGGCGTATGTGTGCATAGATGATGTAGACGCCGCCAAGGCGAAGATAAGAGGCGCGCTGGAGAGGCTCGGTGTCATCAAGTGGATCTATGCTTAACGGACGCGTTACGAGGTACCACGTTGAGAACGGCAGGCTGGCGGAGCTGATGTACCGCCAGATTAGGGAAATCGCCGAGAACGCTAGGGGCAACATGGCGGCGCTGGCGACCCCGCGGTTTACAGACGACCGCCGCGCCATGCCTTTCGTCAGCAGGACCCTCGCCGAGCTGGCCAGGCGACTCGGCGCGGAGGAGCGGCGGACCGTAAAGAGGGTGGTGTACATAATACCTGTCGAGAGGCTGAGGCAGGTGACCTTGAGAGACGTAGAGGAGGCCGCGAGGCGCGCCATGGCGGAGTCGCTTGAGAAGACGAAAGCTACGTGCAGAGAGAAGCCGAGGAGGGAGAGGCCCCGCGGCGAGGCGATGACGATAATATCAGTACACATACCATCCGAGTGGCTGAGAGCCATGGACGAGCTGGTGAGAAGCGGCAGGTACGCCAACCGCTCCGAAATCGTCAGAACGGCAATTAGACAGATGCTCTACAGGTGGAGAGCATGAAGATCTACACGCCGGATCCATGCACGCCCCACAGACTGGCGTCTATGAACGCGAGCTATGCGTCCGGCCCAG
>NZ_JBMFKV010000248.1:0-2443 GCF_049971835.1 Pyrobaculum sp. | reverse complement strand
CCAGCTGAGGAGGGGGGTCCATTCACCTCCTCTGCGAGTGCAGGCGCAGAGCTGAGCTATTGATGATTTGTGGATGAGTTGCAAGGCTTCTACCAGATCCGTCTCTGGGAGTGAGATTAAGGTGCCTTAGAGCGTTTATATTGTGGATGTCGTCGGGATGTGGGTGACATGTCGACTTGGCAGAGGGAGAGGCCCGGCTCTCAGTGTTGTGTGTAGGTGGGATATAGAGGGAGGGTTCGGCTCTGCCGTGGTGAAGGCTTCTACGTGTGGCCTGGAGATAGGCAGGTTGTGTCGGTGGTGTGCCTCTCCACGCCAGAACTCCCCACACGTGGGGCAGGTGGCTGGAGGCGCGACGTCCTCGCCCGACGACCTGCCTAAAACCCACTCCTCTCGGCCGCTACGTATCCTCGGGTAGCGGAGGGAGCGCTGGAGTCCTTGATAAGGCTGGGGGCTGTATGCGCCGCGCTCGGCCCCTCAACCTGGATAGAGCGGTGGGCTGTTTACCGTATGCAGAAACCCGTAGGCCTCATCAAGAGCCCTAGGGGGTCTTGGGGGTGGGGTTCGAATCCCGGCGGGCCCGCCACTTTTCTAGGCATTTGTCTTGCCTGCGATGTTGCTGGCGGCGTCTGGACCCTACTGAGCCTCGGTGTGGCTGGCCAGGGCTTGTTTCAGTGTTTTGTAACTATCTTCAAGCTCCTTGTCCCACTTGAACCTAGCTTTTAGCCCCTCTACCCTATCCACGATCTCTCTTAGCAACTCTACTACAGCTACGGTAGCCTCTTCTCTACTGCGGAACTTTGACCACGCCATGTCGGGATCAGGGCCGTGGTATTGGTACTCATGTAGATCCAATGCAAGCGCTGTGCCAAATAAAAACTTTACATGTCCAACCTCTTCCAACAGCTGGGAAAGCCTCACCAATCTGCCGGTGGGGACGCGGGGAACCGCGGTGGTCTCAAGCCAGCGCCTCTCCTCGTCGCTTCTGGCCAAGGCCTTCAGCCTATCCAGCTCAAGCCTGAGGAGAGCCGCCGTGAGAGCCCTCCACGCCTGGAAGGCCTTGCCGGCGGCGTTCCTCACGAGGCCCTCTTTCAAAAACCTAATGGCAAGCCAGCCCTCCACAAGAGCCTCCAGAAGGCGGGCATTCACATAATCCTCGGCGGAGGGCTTCGGGAGAGGCCTCTCAAGAACCTCCACATCCACGTACGTTGGGCAGGTTTAAAATCTTCTGTGCGGACAGCTGGGACCCTCTCACATCGCTAGCCCATCTGGCGCGGCCCCGCCCGTGTGCGCATTGGACACAGCCAGATAGCAGTGTCGCCTGGGACGCTCAGAGGACATAGGGGGTATTTCCCACCAACTCCCCTCTCAGAGGCCTTAGAGCGAGCCAGTTCTCCACAAGAGTGTAGTGTTTAAAGAGGTGGGGCGTGTGTATATAAATCCATGCGGCGGCTTTAGCTGTGAGCTGGGAGAGGTGGGCCGACTGGCTAAGCGACGCGGAGGACGACCTAGCCGCGGCGCTTGACCTCGTGAGGCTTGGGAGATACGCCAAGGCCTGCTTCCTCGCCCAGCAGGCGGCTGAGAAGGCGCTGAAGGCCCTCCTTATTGCGAAAAGCGGGAGATACGCGAGGTCCCACAGCGTATTGGCGCTGGTGCTGGAGGCGGAGAGGCTCGGCCTAGCCCCTCCCCCGGAGCTACGCGAAGCCGCGGAGGAGCTCGACCGCCACTACGTCCCCAGCAGATACCCAAACGCGTGGCCGTGGGGCCCGCCCCACGCCCACTACCGCGCGGCCGACGCCGAGAAGTGTATAAAAAACGCCGAGGCTGTTCTGGAGTATGTCAGAAGGGCTGTTGGAGGCGGCTAGGCGGAACAAGTCCCTCACAGCCGAGGAGCTGGCGCAGGCGGTGGAGCAGGCCTTGAGGGGCGTGGAGGCGGCCGCGGCGTATCTATTCGGCTCCGCCGCCCGGGGGAGGTTCGTCCGGGGCCTAAGCGATATAGACATCTTGGTAGTGACGAGGGGCCCGCCTCCTTGGAGGGGGAGGACCGCCCACGTGGAGGCCGGCGACGTAAACGCGGTCTACATGTCGCTTGAGGAGGCTTGTGCCGCCTACAGAAGAGGCAACAACTTGGTGAGGGAGGCCCTGGACGAGGGGATACTCCTCGCCGGGGAACCCGTCAACTGTGGATGAGAGCCGCCGCGATGCGCACACTACATAGGCGAGATGCTTAAATTTAGAGTCGCGCCCAAACCCCGTGTCTAGAGCCTCCGCAGTGAGGGCCTTTGAGCTCTCGCTCATATACGGCACATTGGCGCTGGCGGCCGCGGCGGCGTGGAGCCTAGATATACCTGAGCTGTGGTATGCCGTGGCGTTGTTCTTCGCCGTGGACACCCTCATCGTCCTCTGGTACATGCCAGTTAGGTGCGCTTCTGACGGCGGCATCTAC
>NZ_JBMFKV010000247.1:0-2450 GCF_049971835.1 Pyrobaculum sp. | reverse complement strand
CCTTAGGCGGCGGCATACATAATGGTAAGACTTCTTCTCTTATTTTGGGCGGGGCTCCCCACATCCCCACAATTGCGATATCGGTGGCGGTGCCGCCGGCACACCCAGAGGGACAGCCGGAGATGAATATCCTTAGCTTGGCTGGTAACGGTATCTCGCCTGTAAAGTAAGGCTTTAAGGCGTCTCCAAGCGCTTTCCCTATACTCGGAGCGTCTACCACTGCTATCTGACATGTTAGAAATGCGGTACATGTGTTTATGCCCCACATGGCACCCCTCCAGCCGCCTACGGGGAACCCCATTTTCTCCACCTCTTCCTTTATCTTTTGGGCCTTTTCTAAACTATCAGTGATGAATTCAACGTTGCCAGCTACTGTTATTCTTAATGCGCCCACGCCATATTTATCTGCAATATCTGCAAATTTTTCTAACGTATCTGCGCTTATCCTCGCATTTGGGGGCAACGCCACTTTTATTGTAAATACTCTTTCGCCCGTTTCTGAGATATGTTCAATAATTCCGGATCCGTGGAACTTCCTCTCTTTCCATTTGCCGTAATTACGTTTTATTATTTCAGGAAGGAATCTCTCG
Source organism: Pyrobaculum sp. (assembly GCF_049971835.1). Taxonomy (NCBI): domain Archaea; kingdom Thermoproteati; phylum Thermoproteota; class Thermoprotei; order Thermoproteales; family Thermoproteaceae; genus Pyrobaculum; species Pyrobaculum sp. The sequence continues at coordinate 1,860 of NZ_JBMFKV010000247.1, read as the reverse complement.
ACTTCAGTTGGGTATTTCAGCTCTATGCTCATACCCTCACCAACTGCTTAACTTTTTCGGCAAATTCTGCAAATTTCTTACGCTCTTCCTCTGGCAATACTCTATAGGGCACATTATCTGGCAGTTTCTCGACGTATTTCGGCGTATCTTCTAAGCTAATACCAGCTTTTTCTATAAATCTGTATAATCCCTCCATGAGAATATAATCCCCAAGTCTATACTTTGCCTGCGCCTCCTCGTCCCACGGCTTAATTACTTTAAATGTGACATCTATTGCCTTATCAACCTCATCAGGTTTTAAGAATCCAATAAACCAGCCGAGTTTGGGGCCGTAACGACCCTTACTACCCCCACCGACTACTACTGCTACTCTCCTTTCTTTACCTGGCTTAATAGCGGGGAACGCCGCCCTAATGCAGTGCATCGATTTTTTACACCGCGTCCCATCTATCTTGAGCTCTTTCTTAACAGGATCCCAGCTGATTGCGCCGCTTGGACAGTTCGCCACAAGTTTCTCTGGATCTACCTCGCCGTTCTCAATCTTCTTCCTTAATAGTTCTTGATCTACCTCGGGCGCGCCTTTCCAAACACCTATAAATCCGATATCTGCTCTATTTGCTCTAGCACAATCCATTGGACAGCCTGAGAACTTTATCTTGAATTTATACGGAAAGCCTGGAACAGCGGTGGCATCATGCACACGCTTGTCTTTTCTAAACGCAACTAACCAATTTAGTGTATCATAAAGTGCGAATTCGCACAGCGCAGGACCTACACATCCAGTTATTTCTCTAATCGCGTCGCCGCTCCCGCCGACGTCTGTCCCTATCTCTCTAAGCGCATCAATCATCTTATCTCCCACGTCTTTGCTCTTTAGATTGATAACCATAGCACCAGTTTGCCCCACAGCTTCAATTAAACCGACGCCATATTCCCTGGATATTTGGATAATCTTCCTAAGGTAATCTGTAGGTAGAAATTTCCCGGGTGTGTGGAATACTCTGAAGTGAACCTCCTCCCCACCTCCCGGGACCCAGTCTCTGGCAATTCTGGCCAAGACGCCTGTAAGACGTTTTGCCTTAACGGCACTGGGGCCCCAAGGGCTTTTCCTAGCCACTAGACCCACACCGTATACCCGCACCGGATAACCGGTCTTTTTCAACTCGCTTACGTGACTGGGCCATGGCCCTTTTTCAAGTTCAGCCAGGTATTCGTCGGCTTTTTCTAGAAGCTTTTCCGGCGGTGGTAATCCGGGTGGAGCTGCCATGAGAAATCTTAACTAAATTCCTAAAAAGACTTGTTACTCGTAATTAAGAAATAGATCTGTAGAGAATAGTAGAAAGGTTGTGATAACCTATATTTCTTTAGCGGATTTGCCCAGCGCCTTTAGTAAAACCAGTGTTATGTAAAGCCCCCTCCTTACCTCGGCATCATTTAGAAGAGATATAAGTGTACGTATAGATATTTTCTTGTCTTCCTTAGCTTCAACAAGTGCTTTTTCTAACTCTGGATCTGCTAATGCTCTGCCGATTACCTCTACTAGCGATGTTCTTGTCAAACCGTCAATCAAAAGGCCGAGGGGTCTTATTACATTTTTGGCAAGTTCATCTACCATTCTGTCAGTAACTACATCATGTAACATAGCAATAGTGGCGAGAAGCTCTACTACGTGATCTAATACGCCAGATCTCACTAGATATTCAGCGGCTCCCCATAGTTGTTGCTCGACAACCTCTCTAGGCACTGTAGGCATGGATTTTCCTGAGGGCGTAGCTACTATCCTGTCTACGGCAAGCCACTTGCGCCGGATCTCCTCGGACAGATACTCTTTCACCTGCGTTTCTGTCATATTAACCCTCT
>NZ_JBMFKV010000246.1:0-2459 GCF_049971835.1 Pyrobaculum sp. | reverse complement strand
ATGCCACGCAGAAGGAAATAATCATCTACGGGTCCTAGACGTGCAAGAGCCCGCATGACAAGCCTCGACTCGAACCCCACAGTGACAGCCAGCCGCATTAAATTGCAGATACCTGCAAATTAAAATCTTCCCCCTTGCAGAATGTAAAACATTAGAAACAACTAGATCAAAACTTTGTGTTAACCCTACTCGAAATCGCCAGACTCCTAAAAAGAGCCAGGGTAACCACCGGACCCGTCGAGGTATCCCCCGACCTACGTGGTTGGGCCTACGACAGGCCGCCAGTCAAGCCCCCCGCCTACCTCGGGCTAGCCCTCTCAGACTTCGCCTACGGCTACTGCCCCACGGGACGCAACCTCTACCTCAAATACGTCACTGGCGAGAGGCCCGCCGCAAACAAAACCCTCGCCGAGGGCCAGGCGTTGCACGCCGCGCTGTTCAAAGCCGTGGAGGACTTCAAGAAATACGCCTACGCCGGGGCGCCCATGTCCCCCTCCCTAGAGGGCGTACCCGAAGACGTGAGGCCTAAGGCAGAGGCGCTGTACAAATACGTCGCCTCTAGACTACTCGGCGAGCACAGCTACGCCCACGCCGCCAGGCTCGCCCGCGGCCGCGACGCCGCCGCCTTCTACGCCGCCCCAATAGCCACACAGGTAGTCGTCGACGGGGCACCCCTCGGCCTCGGATACGTGGTGGCCGACGGCGTCGCTCTCGGAGCCGTGGTGGAGTTCAAATTCGGCCCCTCCCAAAACGTGGAGGCCGCCTTGGCGGGATACGCCATGGCCATAGAGGCGGAGTGGGGGGTGCCCATAGACTACGGCATACACGTCCAGATATCCGTCAACGCCGCGGTGGAGTACCGAGCCGTGGCGCACCCCCTCGGCGACGCCGCCCGGGCTAAGTTCCTCGAGGCGAGAGACGAGGCAATAGACATAGTAGCCTCCGGACGCGACCCCGGCGCCGCGCCGGAGTGCCCCCGGACGTGCCCATTCTTCCACATATGCCATGCAGATCGCAGTCGCTAGCTACGGAACCCGGATAAGAGCCAGGCGGGGCCTGCTCGTCGTCGAGAGCCCCGGCGCCAGGAGGGAATACCCCCTCCACGAAGTAGACGAGGTGCTGTTGCTCACCGGCGGGATATCCATCTCCACAAAAGCCCTAAGGGCGTTGCTGAGGGCCGGCGCCACCGTCGCCGTGTTCGACCAGAGGGGGGAGCCCATCGGCATATTCATGAAGCCCGTGGGCGACGCCACCGGGGCCAAGAGGCTCTGCCAGTACAAAGCCGCCGCAGACGGCAGAGGGCTTGAGTTCGCCAGGAGGTGGATCTGGAGGAAGATAAGAGGCCAGCTGGAGAACGTCCGCACGTGGCGGAGGAGGCTGGCCCGGTACAGCCAATACGCCGAGCAGATCAGCAAGGCCGCCGACGCGGCGGCCCGCGCCCCCGACGCCAGGGCTCTGATGGAGGCTGAGGCCGCGGCCGCTGAGGCCTACTGGGCCGCCTACAGAGAGGTAACCGGCTTCCCAGGCCGCGACCAGGAAGGCCGAGACCCCGTAAACGCCGGCCTCAACTACGGCTACGGCATATTAAAAACCCTCTGCTTCAAATCCCTACTCCTCTCCGGCCTAGACCCCTACGTAGGCTTCCTACACGCGGACAAGTCCGGCAGGCCCTCCCTAGTCCTAGACTTCATGGAGCAGTGGAGGCCCCGCGTCGACGCCGCGGTGGCCAAATCCGCCGAAGAGCTTGAGGTGGAAGACGGCCTCCTCACCCACAAGTCCCGCCTCGCCGTAGCCGCCGCGGTGCTGGAGGAGCTCGGCGCCGGGAGAAGCCCAATATCAGCCGAAATACACAGAGAAGCAAGGCACCTGGCGAAGTCCCTATGCACATCCTAGTGGTGTACGACATAACCGAAGACCACGTGAGAAACAAGGTGGCGGAGGTGCTGAGGTCATACGGCCTAGCCCGCGTCCAGAAGTCAGCCTACATAGGCCGCCTCCCCCCGGCCTACGTCAAGGAGCTCGCCGAGAGGCTCGCCAGAGCCGTCAGAGGCGCCAACGCAGACATAATAATCCTCAAAATAGACAGAAAGACGCTGGAAACCATGATAAGAATAGGCCCACCCCCACCCAGCGGCCGTGGCCCAGCTCTGCATTAACCCAGCCCTCATCAGGCAGTACCTCTACTGCCCAGCCGCCGCCTACTACATCATAACGGGCGCCGCCGAGCCCCCCACCGAGAGGATGAAGAAGGGAAAGGAAACCCAGCGCGAGGCCGTGGAGGCAGTCGCCAAGGCCCTCGGCGCCGACCGCGTCGAACACAGCCCACGCCTAGAAGGCGCCGGCATATGCGGCGTCGTCGACGCCGTGCTGTGGATAGGCGGCCGCCCAGCCCCCCTCGAAGTAAAGCTAGCCAAACCCCCACGCACAGTCCCAACCCCCCACAAAGCACAGGCCGCCGC
>NZ_JBMFKV010000245.1:0-2464 GCF_049971835.1 Pyrobaculum sp. | reverse complement strand
CGCTGGGGCGGCTACAGAGTCCATTATCGCCCTCCACCACGGGCTGTACAGCGAGGCCGTTGTGTCTGCGGTTGCCGGCGCCCTGGCGCTTGTTGAGGAGGGCCGCTTCGAGAAGGCGGTTGAGTACGTCAGAAAGGCCGCCGAGGCGGCTTACGAAGCTCTGCGGGAGTGGCTGGAGAGGGCTAAGGTGGCGCTGGAGAGGCTTTACGAGCTGTTTGTAGAGGCTGTCGCTAGGGTAGTCGCCTGGGTTGATGAGCACAGGGCGTGGCTGTTCCTCGCCGCGGCCGCCTCTGCCGGCGTAGTCACGTGGGCCTTCGCTCACGACGTCCTCGGCTCGGTGCAACTCGGCAAGCTGGCCTTAGCGGCTGGGCTGATTAAATTCAGCGAGTTTAAGAAGCCGCCGACAGCGCAGGAACTGGTGGAGGCTGTCAGAAAGAGAAGCGAGGCGGTGGGCAAGGCGCTGGAGGAGCTGTTTAAAGTCGTAGACGGCTTGTCTAGAGGCGCGGCGGACGTGGACGAGAGGAGGCTGTTGAAGCTGGTGAATATGCTTGAGGCGGCTGGGAGGGTTGGAGAGCCTTGGCTGGTATCTGTGGCCAGAACGCTGAAGTATTGGGATACAAGCGGGCGTAACGACGAGGAGAGGAGCGGACACGCCAAGGCGGCTTTTCTAATCGTGTGGGCTGCGCTTCAGCGCCGCGCCGCGGAGGTGTACGATATGCTTGTGGAGATGTGGGAGGTGAGAAAAGAAGTCGCCGCTGTCTTGAGGCAGGCTTTGGATACCAACAGCAGAGAGAAGTGGAGAGAGTACTATGACGTACTGAAGAGGCTGGAGGAGGCCGAGAGGAGTGTGTTGAGAATTGCGGAGGGGGTGGAGCGCGAGCTCAACACCATCGCCGTGCATCTAAAGAAGACGCTGAAGGAAGTCGCGAAATGGATTGAGGTTGACGCGTTGGAGGCGAGGAGGCTGGCAGGGGCGACTCATGATGAGCTGTCTAGATACTCCGGTGCCAGCTACGGCACTAGGGCAGTTGCATATCTCAGAGCAACTGTAGACGACAACGCGGTGGGTTTGACCGCGCTGAGGGCCCTCGTAGCTAGGGACCTGGCCGCTCTAGTGGCTTATACGCCGGGCCATGCTTATAAAAAGTTGCTGAAGAAGGCGCCGGGCGTTAAACGCGGACGGCTAAGCGAGCTCCCGCTTGAGGAGAGGCTGGCCGTCGCGCTGGGCAGAGTTCTGAAAGACGCGAGGGGGCGCCCCGAGCTGAAGTTGCTCGTCGAGGCGTTTGAGAGAGGCGACGTGAGGGTGGAGAAGACAGAGAAGGAGGGGGAGTACGTCATATACGCCGGCGGTAAGACTGCCGTGCTGGAGCTTATTAGAACTGGAGGCGCCCAGCTATCAGGTGACTTGGTCAAGCCGCTGGCGGCTAGGAAGGAGGATGAGGTTAGAAGGGCTGTGGAGAGGTACGAGGAGATGTGGAAGAAGGGCGTAGCGCCTCTGCCCAGCCGGGCGGCTGTGGGCGGCTGGTTGCTAAGCGACATCTCTGTGAAGAAGACCAAAAAGGTGCGCAGAGTAGAAATGGAGACAGCCTCATTGGAGCAGGCGGTGACATTCCTCTCGGCCTTCGGCGTAAGGGCGGGGGAGATACACTGGGGCCGCGGCAAGAGGAGGGAGAAGAAGCCTGTCAAGATCTACATCGACTATTTCGACGTGACCGGCGAGGGGCTGAAGCCCGTCTACTGCGTAGAGCTATACGACAGATACGCCAAGGAGGTGCTGGATAGGCTCCGCTCGGCGCCCGCCATGTATGAGGAGGAGAGGAAAGCTATCGTAGACTTCATAACTAGACGCCTAGATAGAAAGGTTCTAGAGAGGCTGGGCACCAGCCTGGAGGAGTTTAGGCAGAGGCTTGAGAGGTGGCTCGGCGAGTGGCCGTACAGGGCGCCTAAGATCACCAGGTGGGACAAGGACTCTCGCGTGTTCCACACCCTGCTAGATATCTTTAGAGAGCTGGCGAGAGGCGAGTGTGATGCTGAGGTGCATGAGGAGGCTAGGAGACACGCCGTTGAGACGCTTCTCCACGCTGTTTTGGGTGACGGGAGTGTGAAAACAAACGAGGTTGTGCTGTACGTCGGCAAGGGGAAGGAGATGTCGGCCGGGGACAAGGCGGCGCTGTACTACGCACTGCTTAGGGAGCTGGGGTACCAGCCGAAGATGGCAAAGGCGGAAAGCGCCGTCCACATTAGGCTTAGCGGTGAGGAGGCGGGGAAATTTGCCCGGGAGGCTCTGCCTTTCCTCGTGGGTCTTGAGCGTCTGCTTGAGGTGGTGAAGAGCGACGAACAAATTTATTCAAAGGTGGAGAAGCTTACCAAGATGGCCAGGGCGGAGAGGGTCAAGGCGTGGATAAAAGACTTCACTACGGAGGGCAAGAGGCCCAGGGCTAGGCTGATCATAGAGGCTGACGGC
>NZ_JBMFKV010000244.1:0-2465 GCF_049971835.1 Pyrobaculum sp. | reverse complement strand
GTGGCACCGCCAAAATATATCGACGCTAGAGAGCTGTTCTGTATAATTAGCGAGAGGGGCGGCACTGCTGTTGTGTTCAACGATACCATGAGGCAGGCTCTAGAGATGTTGGCGAGGGAGATGAACGTCGATATTAAGTTCGTAAAAGAGGGCGAGGGGGTGCAGGTGAACCCGCTGACATTCCGCGGCACTGCCGCCTTCATATCGTTCCCGGGAACAGCTGGAAAGCTGTCTGCTGAGGAAATGGCTAGGCTGATCAAATTGGAAGGGGCGCGGATATACGTAGTAGAGGGAGAGACGTTGATGTTCAATAATATCGCAGACGCGCTAAAGGCGGTATCGTAGAGTGGGCTAGAAACAGTCTTCCTTTTTCTCCTCTTATCTCATTTCATGCGGTAGAAAAGCTTAAATACTACTGTTTTTGCGTCCTATATGGACCTGGTTGAGTGTCTCCGGTTGCTAGAGAGCAACGGCGTGGCCAGGAAGGAGGGGGACGTGTACGTGGTCTACTCTGTGGCCATAATGCCACACCACGGCGTCGACGTCACTAGGTGTTACAACGCGTTGAGGAGGGCCAAGGGGTGCGTGATGAAGGATCCCGGGAGGTCTAGCCGGCAGTACCCCGTCTACGTCGTAGACGTGCAGTGCCTGAGCCGCCTAGGGGGCGACAGGGGCGGGGCCGCAGTGGCTCCGGGGGAGCTTGTAGACTTGGCGAGGAGGAGGTTTGCAGAGTCGCCGTTTTCGAGGCTTCCGTCTGTCGCCTCGGCGTTCTCGGAAGTTGAGCAGTTGCTCAGAGCGGTGGAGGAGGGTGGCATTAGGGAGAGGGCCGTGCTGTTGCTGGGGCCTCCGGGGGGTGGCAAGTCTTTCATACTCTCCCTCTTCGACCACGCCGCCGCGCCCATCTTCTACGGCGCGACGACGACCCCCAAGGGGCTTGTCCAGTACCTGCACGACACGCCAGTGGCGCTCGTCCGCTTCGACGAGGTGGACAAGGCGCCGAAGGCCACTGTAGACGCCGTGCTCCACATAATCAGCGAGGGGCGCGTGGTCTTTGCAGACAGGCGCGGCCGCTTCGAGGCTAAGGTGACTGCTCCGCTACTCATGGCTGCCAACAGCTTCGAGCTCAAGAGGAGCGCCTCGTGGCAGGCGCTCCTCGACCGTTGCATAACAGTGCCAGTGGAGCAACCGAGCCCAGACGACGTGAGGCAGGCGCTCGCCAGCGAGCTACCGGGCGACGTCGTGGAGAAGATAATCGAGGCCAAGCTGTCGCTCAGGAGGATAGAGCTCGTGCTGTGGCTGTGGAGGGCGGGGCTGAAAGAGCTGGCGCTGAAACAGATCGCCTAGTTTTTAAGCCCTGCTCCATCTGCAGGTATGGAGAAGGTGTTGTGGGTGTCTAGGCACTACCCGCTTCCTTGCCAGGTCGAACAGCTCAGGCAGAAACTGGGCGATGTTGAGATCGAGCAGTTCGTAGGGTTCGTCCCGAACGCAGAATCCGTTGTGGAGCTCGCGAAGCGCGTCGGGGCTAAATACGTCCTGCCCGTGCTCCCGCTGTCCTTCGTGGCGAGGCTAGTAGAGCTCGCGAAGCAACACGGGCTTGTTATCTTGTGGGGAAAGATGAGGCTCGTGGCAACCACCACAGACGTCGAAGAGGCTTGGAGGATAGTCAAGCAGAACCCCAGGTGCCGCACCATGGTCCACTACGCCGACGCAGTTAGGGTGTACGAGGCAGAAGGCATAGAGAGGGTAGTAGAGGTTAGGGTCGTGACCGAGCCACTTTAGGAGGCCTACAGCAGATCTCTACACTACTATGAAGTCGCTACTCCCTACACCGAAGATACGTACTTTTACGAAACCTTTTCGCCACACCTGTTGGCGGTCTATTGTTACCTTTATGTTCTCATTCTTTTCGACGAAGTAGTGCGACCATGAAAGTTTAATAAAGGACGAACGCGCAACCTCAGCTACTAAAGACGTAACAGTATTGAGTTCGCGGTCGCGCGGAGAGGTGCGTGGAGTGAAGGATAGCCAAGTGACGAGCCAGGCCCCGAATATGGGGTTTACCAACACTGCAGATACGTTTATAGAGTCAAGCTTGTCTACGTAGTTCAATATACCGCTGTCCTCTCTCCTCATAGGCTACCCTGTGCCGTAAGGATAAAAATGCTTCTACCGTGTGGAGCGGTACACGTCGGCAACGCCGTACCTCCTGGCTAGGGCGGGAGGGAGGAAAGGAGGGGCAAAAAGCTTAAATACCTAGTGTTTTCTGCTAGACATGGAGCGCGTGGAAGCGCTCATAGAAAGCCTGCCCCCAGTGGTTGTAATCATAATCGCCGTAGTTTTAATCGCGGCTGTCCTCTACGGCCTGGCGTACCTGGCCACTTGGGTAGCCCCCTCCGCCATTAAATACGCCGACAGCTACAACAGAGTCCTGGTGCTGGAGGTGGAGTCTGGCAAAGTCCTTTACG
>NZ_JBMFKV010000243.1:0-2466 GCF_049971835.1 Pyrobaculum sp. | reverse complement strand
GAGGCCGCCGCCGATCCCATAGCCGTGGTGGAGCGTTACGTCAGAGGCGAGGCGGCTCCAAAGTTGCCAGCGGAGGACGAGTGGAGGTGGCTGTGGGGCAAAGTCCTCGAGGACTGCAGGGGCGATCCCCAGCTCCTGGCCAAGAAGATTTGGCTGTGGCGGGAGCCGCTTAAGCGCAAGGCGCCGCCAGCGTACAGGGGGCTGGTGGACTACGTCTGCAAGCTGGCCGAGAGCAACCCCCAGAGCGCCCTGGATCTGGTCAGGGCGTTGGCTGATGGCAGAAAGGTGGAGGTGAGGGCTGTGGAGGAGCGCTTCGACCGCGTTGCCTTTTTCAGAGAGCTTGGGGAGAGGCTTGCGGCTTTTGACGACGTGGCTAAAGCCGTCTACGCCAGGGCGGGGGAGGTTGGGCTGGAGAGGGCGCTTATGGAGAGGTCGGTACTTCGCAGACTTCTACATCTACGGCCAGAGGGCGCTCCGCACCGTTAAGCAACAGTTCGGCGATGTAGACGCCGCGGTTGCGGCTCTCGAGCAGTATGAGAGGGAGCTTGTGGAGAGGCTTGAGGCGGCTCTGGAGGTGGCTAGGTGGGGGAGGCCCGGGGGGCTGATGTACGCCGCGGCGGACGTGCTGAAGGGCGCCCCGGCGCCGGAGGTGCACCCCGCCGTGAAGGCCTACCTCGCCTACGCCAGGAGGTACCTAGGCCTCTCCTAATTCCATATCCACGCTCAGATGTACAGGCGGCATGGCCAGATTGGAGCTGGCCAGGTTTAGGGAGCTGGTGGAGAGGGCGAAGGCGGGCGATGTAGAGGCGAAGAGAGAGCTGGCGAGGATATTAGAAGGAGCTGGCTACGACATCTTCAACGCCGAGAGGCCTGGCAGATTCGAGCCAGTGGAGGACCGCTACGAGCGCTGGGACCGCGACTGGGAGGAGGTGCCGGACGACGCTGAGCGCGTCGAGCGCATAGACGAGGAGTTCGAGCGCCTTGAGGACGACGAGTATCTAGGCGCCAAGAGGGTGAGGCGCCTCTGGCCCGGATATTGAACTCTTTTTCCACATCCTTTGTTTTGTACGCCGCTCCATGGGCAAGAAGAAGATATTAGAGATTATCGAAAGCCGTGGCTACGTCAGGCCTGGGGAGGCAAAGAGCGATAAAAACGTTCTGTACAAACTGTACCGCGCGGGCGTCTTAAAGAGGAGTAAAGTGGGATTACACGTCTATTACTACAGAGACTCTAAACGCCTTGTGTCGGTGGTAATCAAAGAGTTGGTGAACAGAAAAGGCGACGCCCCCCTCTACGTAGAAGTTGAGGAGGAGGTGCCGTGTCTAGAGTGTATAGCTACGCGCAAGTACAAGACGAAACGCGGCACCACCATCTACGTCATCCCCCGGTAACCCCCGCTTTTTCTCCACCCTCTACATTTTTCCTGACCTTGCGTCATACATTTTTCCTGATTCAGGAAAAACGTCCGATTTTAACTCAGGTAAATTGTAGAAGGGATAGTTGAACGCCGCCTTGTTAACACACGGCGAGGTAGTTGAAATATTAGTCAACGCCGTACGTCGCCGAGGCGGCGTCTCTTCACGTCAGACGCTCTTCCTGAGTTAACGTCTGACAATCTTCCTGAATCAGGAAAAACGTACGGCATCAAGTCAGGAAGAATGTAGAGGGTGATGCGGGGCCCCGGGCCCGGCTTTGATTTTCGTCCCGGTTGAACGGAGACACTATGTCTACAGTTTCAACTATCTTTTGATTTCTGGAGTAATCGCGGTGATGGCGGCAATCGTGCTCGCCTGGATGGTTAGGTTTCAACTATCTTTTGATTTCTGGGCGCTGATTTCAGAGCTCCCGAAGGTCCTCGACGAGCTGAAGAAGTTTCAACTATCTTTTGATTTCTGGCGGACTGTGGCCGTCGTTGTACTCCGAGAAGCTCGACGTCACGCTTGTTTAAACTATCTTTTGATTTCTGGTTAGCATTCGAGATGTGCATAGAGCTGTTGCTAGATGTGTAGTTTCAACTATCTTTTGATTTCTGGGAAATGTGCCTGGCGTGATAGCCAGGACGTTTAACAGCTCTGTGTTTCAACTATCTTTTGATTTCTGGGGCTATGTCGCGGCGCGGTATCGCGAGTAGCGCCATGAGGCGGGAGTTTCAACTATCTTTTGATTTCTGGGCCGCGGCCACCTTGTTGTTTCTCTCGCTCATGTGTGAGAGGTTTCAACTATCTTTTGATTTCTGGCTAGAGTCGCCAGGGCTCTGGCCCTCATGGCCAGCGAGGACTGGTTTCAACTATCTTTTGATTTCTGGAGGCGGTATGCAGACAGGCTGTTGAGCACGTTCATTTTGCTGTTTCAACTATCTTTTGATTTCTGGATGTACACGCCCCGCGTCAGAGACAGGGCCACGCTTATGTCTGTTTCAACTATCTTTTGATTTCTGGGTAGGGCGCGACCGCGCGCATCTACAG
>NZ_JBMFKV010000242.1:0-2500 GCF_049971835.1 Pyrobaculum sp. | reverse complement strand
GTATGAAGTCGGGAGGATGGCCAAGGGGGAGAAGCCTTGGAGTTGCAAATTTGTGGCTGAGCGTTGCAACATGGCAGATCTCTGTCAGTAGAGAAGGACGGACAGTCGTCTCCTACTGAACGACTGTTTTTTAAATTAATGGGAGCTACAACTCATGCAGTTCAAAAAGAAAGAGGTCGAGACCTCCGCTATAGAAGTGGCTAGCACCACCGCGCCGCTACAGTTCGACTTCAGCTCGTTGCTGAACATAATGTTCCAGTTCATGTTCTTCATGATGATATTCAAGCTATTTAACCAGCTGTTTGAGACGTTAGGCAAGAGCGTCGCCTCCAGCGCCTCTATCTAAGGGGTTCTAAAAAATAATTTTTTTAAATTCCCCTTTTCTCTCGACAAGTGGGGGGCTCTGTAGGGAGGATATCTAGATACTCTGGTGTGGATCTATCTGCTCCTCTGGGGCGTGTATGAGGCGTGTTGACTGCCTTGAGGGGTACAGGCTGTTCCGACTGCTCGCAGAGAGCGGGGAGGAGGTCTCGTTGGTCAAGGTGGGGGAGGACTGCTACATAGATAAGGTGATAGACGTTAAGTGTACCAAGAGCGCTAGGATGTGGAGCGAGTACGTCTCGCTGGTGAGAGATATATGCATGAACCGCCGACGCTACGTCTTCAACGTGAGGGTGGCCGGGCTGAAGGTGCCATCTAAGTTCGCCGAGATTCTCGCGTGCCGCGGCTTTGCTGTAAAGGTTCTGAGCAGGAAGTACGTCCTAGTAGAGACAGACCCCGACACCTTCTGTACCAAAGAGCGCTCGGCGGTCGAGACGTTGACAGAAAGTGGCAATCCCACCTCTGGCTGACCTCCTCTCCGCCCTAAAGGGCGGGGTTTGTGGCTGTCTGTATCAGCTGTTTTGAGAAATGCTCTTTTCTTCTGTCGCTACCGCCTCTTCTATGCTTTTCAGCTTAGCTACAAACTCTACTCCGTCTTCTGTCTCTACCTCTACTACAAACGAGTCTATAATCTCCTTTCCGCTTTTTACCACCAAAAACCGCGGTGGCACAGCCACAACGTCTACTTCTATGTACTTCTCGCGGTACTCTTCCCTGACCTTCCTGGCGAGGTACTTCAAGATGAGGTACATCGTCAGCAGTTCGTCTGGCGGCCGTGGCCCGTAGTACACCACTCCTCTCTCTACAGTTTTGAAGAACGAGAAGGGGTACTGTCTCCAGACTATAGCAACTTGGTACACAAAAAGACGGAAAGTGGCGCAATAAAACGTTTTTCAGAAAAAGTATAAAAACGTAGGGATTTGTGTCTCGCATGGTCCAGGTAATGACGCCTCTGATTACAGTCAAGAACTACCTCAACCTGGTCCGCACCTCGGTTGTGCTAGATCCAGTGTTTCAGAGGAACGTCGTGTGGGACAGAGACAAGATGACTAGATACGTTTCTCATCTGCTTGAGGGGTATGGCCAGCTGTCTGTAATTGTGCTTGGCAGGATAGAGAAGGAGGATAAGTACTTCATTGTGGACGGGCTGAACAGGACGGCGTCGATTATGAAGTTCTTCTCGGGTGAGATACCTATATACATTGGCGGGAGGGCCTACTACATAGACAGCTTAGATAGCGAGCTGAAGGCTAAGCTTGAAAACTCGCAGTTGCTTGTTGCTATGGTGAGCGCCAGCTCTATGGAGGAGATAGTGCACATATTCCAGATTTTGAACATGGCCCAGGCCAAGCTGTCGATAGCCGACGTCGTGCTGGCCAGGAGGGCTGTAGACTCTAGGTATCGGCTTGTCTACGACTTCGCCAGCGAGCTGTGCCCGGTCGCGAAGAGGATAAGCCCGAGGCTGGACTGCAAGCTGTTCGCCTTCGCGGTGCTGTACTACATCATCGAGAAAAAGGCGAGGCACTACGAGAGCGTTAGGCAGAAGATCTGGATCATCGAGCGGTGGAAGGAAGAAGAGATAAGGAAGGCTATCGAGCTGGCGAGGACGCTCGACTACTCCAAGGTGAGGACTGTAGACGACTTGCCAGTCCTCGTCCTCTCGACCGTGCGCGGGATGAGGCCAGAAGACGTAGAGAAGGAGCTGGCTGGGGAGCTGGTGTCGCAGACCGCAGCGGAGAGGGCCATAGAGATCCTCTACAAATCGTTCGCCTCGTGTGTGAGCCAGTTCTGCTCCAAGTCGCGGTCAGCGCTCTACGCCAAGGCGGACCCGGAGACAAAAAGAGAGCTGAAGAAGCTAATTAAGCTACTGATCTCGATGGGGGTGTGTGCCAAATACGGTTCCTCTCTGCGTTGCCACAGAAGCGTGCTAGACATCCTAAAGGGGCAGGGAGAACAAGCGCCTCTAGCAAAAGCCGAAGGCTGACCCCCTCCTTGCTCTGAGGGGCGAGATCTGCCGACGCCTCTGTCAGTTACATGTGGATAGTTAGTAACCCCGCCACCTAGAGCTAAAAATGTGAGAAGAGGAGGAGGTGGCATGGCTAACGGTTTTTTAAACTCG
>NZ_JBMFKV010000241.1:0-2501 GCF_049971835.1 Pyrobaculum sp. | reverse complement strand
CCCTAACCCCACGGAAGCGCTCAGCCAACACCTCAACGTAGTCAACAGCCAACGCCGCCAGCAACGCCTTCCAAGCCTGAAAAGCCTTGCCAGCCGCGTTCCGGTAGAGACCCTCCTCCAGAAACCTCAACGCAAGCTCAGCCTCGTACCGCGCCTCCAGGAGCGTCCCCCTCTTGTAGCCAGCGGGATCCCTCCAAGGCTTCGAAAGCTCAAGCACGGAACCTCCGAGACACGTAAATATATCTTTCACAGCCCACAACCCCCGTTTGGGAGCAGTCGCCCCCAGTACACGCCAAGCGGCGGCGAGAAGGCCGCGGCGGCTGAGCCTCCGGTCGCGCCCTACACGCCGGTGTTCGTCTGCAGGGAGAGGAGGTTACGTGAGGGCCGCACGCGTCCTCCACAATCTCCTCTTATGCAGACGACAGATGCCTCTCTACGAGAAGGCCTCGGAGAGAGCTGTGACGTATGTAGCTGAGGCTGTGGTGGAGTACATAGGCCTCTTCGAAGCCGATAAAAAGAGCCATTCATATCCATTGAAGTTGAGAAATGTAAAAAAGGAAAGTTTTTAAAGTTGCCTCCCACTTCTATTATGGTCAACGAAGTAGAAGGAGAGATATATGAAAGGTCCGAGGCAGAACCGTCGGTAGGCGCGTGTGGGGACGTGGGCAGAGACGCGCCGCTGGATCAAAGTGGCGTCGCTGGCCCCTCATGGCGTGGATTAAGCGGAACGTAGCTATACTCTACGGAGTTGGCTACAGTAAGGGGTTTATAAACGGGTTTCTGACGTGGTACCTATCCCTCAGGCTCTACGACTGGGGCCTCGCCGTCTTCGCCGTGGTGAGGCTCGCGGCGCAGGTGCTAGACTCCGTCGCCAACCTGGCGGGGGGCTACCTAGCCGATAGAATTGGGCGGAAGCCCACGTTGATAATTACAGACGTGGTGTACATCTCCTCAATCCTATGCCTCTTGAAGCCGGAGCTCCTCCCGCTGGCGGTGTTGCTGTTCTACGTCGCAGACGGCCTCCCCACGTCGGCCTCCTTCGTCATGCGTATAGAGTCCGTCCCCGAGAACTGGAGGGGGAAGATCATCTCAATAGGCCCCGCCCTCTCATACGCCTCGTACGCCGCCGGCTCCTTTGCCCTGGGGCTAGTCGCCGCCTCCCACGGACATACGTGGGCTGTCTACGTCATACTGGCGATATCAGCCGCGGGCCTCGCCGCCAGATTCCTCCTCATAGAGACGGCGAGGAGGGCCTCTGCATCCACCTCCCTCAGCTACCTCAGGGAGTTGAAAACTGTATTCACCTCGCGTATATACGGCAGAGTGCTCGCCGTGATGACGCTCCTCGGCATCTCCTTCGCAATCTCGCCCTTCATAGCACCCTTCCTAAAAGAGGTGGTTGGCATGTCGGAGCGCGAGATCGCCATGTTCTTTACACTCTACAACCTCGTGCCCATACCCATCTCGCTGGCGCTGGGCCACCTCGTGGATAAGTACAGAGAGTCGATCCCCCGGCTCATGGCGGCTCTGCTACTCGCCGACTTCCCCTTCACCGCCTTATTCGCGTTGCTCAGCCCGGCGGCGCCCATCTTCGCCTACGCCATGCTGGGAAGCGTCTCCCTGGCGTCTATATACAGAGCGGCGTTAAACATATACGTCTCAGACGTCTTCAAAACCCACAGAGGCCTGCTAGTGGCACTCAACGCGGTCCTCACAGCCAACCTCCCCGGCGTCGCTACCCCCCTGGTAGCCGCGTTATGGGCCGCGCTAGGCCCCACGCCGGCTATACTCCTAGTGGCGGCAGCCAGACTCGCCGCCGCGGCCGCACTGCTGGCCAGCTACGGGAAGAGATCCACCGGGCCCCCCACCTGAGGAGCAATACCAGTATGCGGAGGAACTACGGCGAAGACTATATGCGGCGTCTGGCACCTCTGAAGAGAAGAATGGATAGCGCTAGGCGCATAACATCCGGCGAATGCCTAGGAGAGGTATCTTGCAACTTAGCCTCAAAGCCATGAGTCCACCTACCACCCTCTTCTCCGATCTCCCACCTAGACACAAAAACAGACCACATACCTAAATTTAAAGACAGAGCCAACACCCAACTACCCACCGCCCAAACTGTCCATACAAAAATGGGCCCGCCGGGATTTGAACCCGGGACCGCCCGGTTATGGGCCGCACGCGGGGCGCCGCCCCAGGGCGCTCTCCCGGCGTGCGGGAGCGGCGTAGCTTGCACCCGTCGCATGCGGCCACGCGCCTTGTGAAATCTAGACGCGCCCCCAGCCGCCACGCCCAGCACGCGTCGCCGGCTCAGGCGCGCCGCTCCCGCCTAGCGTCTCTCAGCCGCTTCTTGGCGCTACACATCTTTATATGGGGGGTTTAGCTCTCCTTTCCCTTCTCCTCTTGACTCCCAGCTTTCCTTCGCCTTCTACCACGGCTTTGTACATCAGGACTGCGGCTTTTAGGTTGGGGAGTTGGCTTGTTGGCACCAGCCAGCC
>NZ_JBMFKV010000240.1:0-2506 GCF_049971835.1 Pyrobaculum sp. | reverse complement strand
AGACACAGTACTGAAAACCCCCCTAAATAAAAATCTTCAAAAGAGCCAAGCGCCGCCAGGCCGCGCAGAGGCGCCAAGCTTCTCTCCACCATACGCCGACAAGCCAGACAGCGGGCCTCCACCCCCCGCAACGCCCAGCCACGAAACGGCGCCCCCACAGAAGACGCCGAGAGACCCCCGCGCCGCCACGAGGCCGCGCAACGGAATACTCGGCTAGTTTGAAGATTTAGACCGCTGTGTATTTCGCGGCGGCTGGCGTGGCTAGCCTCAGCCACCTGGCTAAGCGTACCGCGGCTTTGAAGGGGGTGCCCCCGTCCTAGGGCGCGGCAGGAGTCGGTGGCGGCGCCGTCCCTCCAGATGAGGTTGCGGCCGTCCTATACTGAGAAGCCGAAGGCGGGCGTCAGCTAGGGGCTCGCGGTGTATATGCGATATACCCAGCCGCCGCCACCACCCCGCCACAGCCCCCACTCCAAGCCGGAAAACTGGGCCGAGCCGCCCCGCTGATACCCAAAACCGCGGTCCCAACAAGACGGCGCCAGCACCCAGGAACGCCGACCCGCGGCCTTAAGTTGCTCTTAAAATTTCGGGAGAACCCCCAAATCCGCCAAAAACCCCAACAGCCTCCCCACACTCACCTCGACGGAGACCCCCTCGTTGACGAGGACAAGATCGGGGCTCTCAGGCTCCTCGTAGGGGTCGTCGACGCCGGTGAAGTTCTTGACCTCCCCCGCCAGCGCCCTTCTGTAGAGGCCCTTCGGGTCGCGCCTGACGGCCTCACCGAGGGAGACCTTGACGTAGACCTCGAAGAAAGGCACCTCCTCCTCCACTATCCTCCTCACCTCAGCCCTCACGTCCCGGTAGGGAGAGACAAATGCGGCGAAGACCGCCACGCCGTTCCTCGCCAAGAGGCGCGCCACCCACGCCACCCGCAGAAGGTGGCGGCGCCTGTCCTCCCGAGAGAAGCCCACGTCGGTGTTGATAGTCGAGCGCACCCAGTCCCCATCCAGAACCTCCGCCCTCACCCCCGCCTCCCTCACCCGCGCCGCCGCCAGCTGGGCAATCGTCGACTTGCCAGACGCCGGCAGGCCAGTCAGCCAAACCACAAACCCCCTCTCCAGACACCTCATAGGACAGACTCGAGAAACCGCGCCACGTCGAGGGCGTGCATATCCCGCTTCCTCTTGTCGCCCCAGGTGGCGGCGTAAAAGCCGTCGAAGCTGTGTAGCGAGTCGTCGGGGCCCCGGTCGTTCCCCTCAAGCCAAGGCGACCCGTACCCCACCGTCTGCACCGGCCTAACCCGCAGAGAGTCGAAGTAGACCATAAGGTCGGGGAAGTCCCCCCTCACCGACCGGTAGAGCTCCCCCGGCTCGTAGACAGCGTTCTGGACATAGCCCCACGGCGCCTTGAGCACGCGGAGCCTCCTCCTCAGCTCCCTCCTCAGATCCTCAGCCTCCTCCCTAGAGACCACTCCACGCGGCCTATCCACCGTGTTGATAAACAGCCGGGCGTAGTACCCACCCCACGCCACCACCTTCGTCAACCCCCAGTCTACCACAGACCCTCCACGTCCTCGCCCCTCCCCGGCTCCCTCGAGAAGCGCAGGAGGCCCCACTCGGCCAGAAGCTGGTTCAAGGCCAGGACCCCCCGCTGCGCCTGGTTCCCGTGGTCCGACACGACGAGGACCTCCACGTCGCGGGGCAGGCGCTTGAGGAGGCGGCCGGCCAGCTCGTCAACCAGCCCGTAGTAGCGGGGGATCTTGTCCTCGTGGGGGTTCCCAGGCTCGTAGAGAGGGTGTTCGGGGTCCCAGAACTTCTGGAAGAGGTGGTGGGCCCTGTCCGTGCCGATCTCGTGCAGGACGAAGACATCCCACTGGACGGCCTCCATAAGCCGCTCCGCCGCCGCGAAGCGGAGCTCCGTCATCTCGACAAGCGCCTTGAAGGCCTCCTCCTTCCGATCCGTGCGGTACTCCACGTCGAAGACATACCGCGGGATAAGCGACATGACCTCCGGCGGATAGGCCCAAGGCCTCCCCCTAGGCGTCAAGAAGTCAGAAATCCACACCCCGTACTCTCTCGGCGGGTACCCCGGCGGCAGGCCTATCACGACAGAGCGCAGACCCCGCCGCTCCCAGACGTACTGCTCCCCAAGATCGCGAGACGTGACGACGTACCCCTCGTAGGACCCCCGCCGCATGTGGCGGAAGCCGTAGATCCCCAGCTCCCCCGGGTCGCGCCCCGTGAACATAGAGGCCCACGCCGGCACCGTGATGGGAGGATCCACAGCCCGCATAACCCCGCGCGACCCCCTGTCGGCCACCTCGGCTATGTGGGGCAACTCGTCCCGCATACGCTCGTACACCTCAAACGGCATCCCGTCAAGCGCCAGTATGAAAACCCGAGCCACGCGCCCCGGGCACGGCTAATTAATAAACATTACCATTAAGACACACTACAGGCACCCCAACGACTCCGGCCCCCAGGCGCCAGCACCGCCGACGACATCAGAC
>NZ_JBMFKV010000239.1:0-2521 GCF_049971835.1 Pyrobaculum sp. | reverse complement strand
GCTGTCTAGGCTAGATCCGAAGATACACGCCGTCAGGATCGGGGGGACTGTGGGGTTGCGGAAGAGGATCGAGATTGTGAAGAAGGCGCGGGAGCTCGGCTTCTACGTGCTTAACCCCGGCAAGAGGGTGGAGGAGGCGCTTAGGAAAGAGTTAAATACCGCACAGTCTGGGCAGTAGGTATGGTCGACGTCAAGAGGCTGGCCGCAGATATCCTGGGCGTGGGGGTCAGCCGGGTGAAGATCTCGCCTGAGGCCGCGGAGAAGATAGAGGAGGTGGTCACCAAAGACGACGTGAGGGCTTTGATAGAGCAGGGGCTCATCTGGGCGGAGCCCAAAAAAGGCGTCTCTAGGGGAAGGTGGCGCGTTAGGCATCTAAAAAAGAAGAAGGGCAGGAGGAGGGGGCACGGCAACCGCAAGGGGAGGAGGACAGACGAGGAGGAGGTTTGGAAGAACAAGGTGAGGGCTATGAGGAGGTTTCTCAATACCCTCAAGCGGAGGGGGAAGCTGGAGCCAGCCGTGTGGCGCCAGCTGTATAAGATGGTGAAGGGCAACTACTTCCGCGACCTTGACCACTTGAAGACGTATATAAACGAGCACAAGTTGACAAAAGAGCCCGTGCGGTAGTATGGCGCGGGGCGGCAGATACAAGGTGCCCTTTAGGCGGAGGAGGGAGGGCCTCACAAACTACAGGAAGAGGAGGAAGTACCTCCTCTCCAGGAAGCCGAGGCTCGTCGTGAGGAAGACTAATAGACACATAATTGCGCAGGTGGTGGTCGCGAAGCCGCAGGGCGACGTCACGGTGGTTGGCGCAGATACGAGAATCCTCACGAAGTTCGGCTGGAAAGGCGATGAGAACAACACCGCGGCGGCCTACCTCCTTGGGCTCGTCGTGGGCTACAAGGCGAGGGCCCGCGGTGTGAAGGAGGCTATCCTCGACATAGGTCTCCACAGGCCGACCCCCGGGGCGAGGGTATTCGCAGTTCTGAAGGGGGCTCTCGACGCAGGTCTTGAAATCCCCCACGGCGAGGACGTGCTACCGGACGAGGAAAGGATAAAGGGAGAACACGTGGCGCAGTACGCAGAGAAGCTAAAGGAGGAGAACCCAGAAGCGTACAAGGCTAGGTTCAGCAGATACCTCCAGAGAGGGCTGGAGCCGGAGAGGCTCCCGGAGCACTTCGACGAAGTGAAGAAGAAAATAGCAGAACACTACGAGAAGAAGCTCGCCAAGGCCGCCGCACAATAGTTTTAACCCCAACACCCTCATCCATCTGAGTGCCGCCGGAGAGCCGCTCCCAGCGGCCCCATGAGAGGCGGTTCCCCGGCCTCTTTAAATAGAAAGACTTAAAAACACGGTGTAAACACTAGGCGAGGCCCCGGTAGCTCAGCTCGGTCGGAGCGCCCAGGGGCAAAGCCCCGTGGAAGCCTTGTAAGCGGGAGGTCCCGTCAGGCCCCCGCCAGGGGGGTCTGGGATAAGGTTCAAATCCCGGCCGGGGCTCCATCCGATCTTCATGAGGATAACGCTATTAGTGTCAAAAAGGGGGGATTTGGGATAACAACTTCTTTGTTACTGGCTTGTTTCTACTGGCTAGATATCTCGCAACGGCTTCTCTCAACGTCGGATCTCTCTTAACTAGCTCTTTCAACTCTCTCCACGGTATATACGCCACATACCAACGCCTATCAACGTACATCTTGGCGTGAGGCTTTAGGGCGTTTAGAGCCTTCTCTGCCTCTTCTCTCTCAGCGAAATACCTCACGGCGTGTAGTGTCTTAGCCGATAGATGGAGGCGCATCGCCACCCCCTTGATAACTACATACGCGGGATCGAAAGACGGCCTATAATCGACCAGAGCCTTTAGATACACCCACTTGTGGCTATACAATACCTCTAGGAGGACGCCATAACGTCCAGCAGACGTAGTTATCTTTTTAGCTAATTCTTTAGCCCTCCTTCGGCTAAGTTCAATTTTGCGATAATTATAACTCCCGCCTAATAAACCGTTAATCATCTCTATATTAACGGCTGTAGAAAGCCCTATTTTCTCCCTCCTGCCGTCCACCACTCCATCGCCGAGATACCACGTCAATAAAGGCCTGTAGTCGCCCCCACGTAAAGCCTCCAACGCCATCCTCTGGGCCTCCTCCTTACTCCATTTCTGCGTCCAATCCTTAGCCACGGCATAAATCTCTAGAGAGAGGCCGCCGGCATTTATGCCTACTTCAACTACATGTACTCTCATCCAACCAGGCCTAGTAGCAGACCACGCGAAGAGTTGCCACGGCTGTGTCGTGGCCATCATGGGCCGCTTCTTTTCTACCGTCTCGTCGCTCGCCCTCCAGCCTAGTTGGAAGACCTCTACCTCCTCTGGGCCTAGTCCAATACTGGGGAAGTACAGCTTGGCAGATATGTCGTGTAGAGGCAGTTTAAACACCGGGGCGCTGGTCGAATGTGCATGGATACATACGCCGCCGTCGCATATGTGGCTTACGGCTTTGCTCCTCTCTATCACCTCGACGCGGC